>CAZSME010000161.1:0-3365 GCA_964607665.1 uncultured Nitrospirota bacterium
TCGTCAATATCCAACAGAGATAAAAAGGAGGAGAGAAATGATAACATTGCGGCGCTTGATCGCAACGACCGGGTTATTACTTTTTTCCGCGTGCAGCCCGATCTATTATGCCCCGAACACCCATAATGTTCCCTTGCTTCAGGAAAAAGGAGAAGGGATGGTTTCTCTCTCCGCACCGACGGGGAGTGGCGATGGCGCGGAGCTCCACGGCGCATACGCGATCTCCCCGAATACGGGGTTGATGTTGAACATCGCCTCTTTTAATGTGCAGGACGACAATTCTGGGAATGGCGGAAAGGGAGGACTGGTTGAGTTGGGTGTCGGCTATTATCGGAGCCTTTTAGAGCGGGTCGTATTTGAAACATACGGATTGCTGGGAGGGGGTGACGTGGAGAATCATTTCCCGTCTACGGTTGGGGGCAATCCCTCAACGACCGGGAAAATCGAGAGCAAATTCACCCGATATGGTTTTCAGTCTGCGTTAGGTTTCAAATTAGACAAGGTGGATATCGCCTTTTCAGCACGAATCACGCACCTGAACTATTCTGATATTTCCGGGAGTCTCGTTTTCTCGGGGGAAGATCAGGTGCAATATCTAACAGAACGACGCAATCACTGGTTGGCGGAGCCCGCACTCACAATCCGGCTCGGGAATGAACCTCTTAAGCTGCAGATCCAGATGGTTCGAAGTTATAACCTGACCGATTCCGATTTCAGACAGGATGAAAAAGAGACGTCGCTTGGGCTTGTCTACCATTTTAAGCGATAGCGTCCCAACCGTGCCCCACGCGCTTTGTTTCCAATAGACGGCCGCTTGACCACACCGCACCTCGGCTGGTAGAAAGGGTCCCTATGTTAAAGGCGATTATTTTTGACTGCGACGGGATCATTGTGAACAGTGAGCCGAATCATCTCAAGGCGTTTCAGCTCACGTTGGCCGGAGAAGGAATCGCTTTGACCGAGGCCGAGTATTATCAGACCTACCTCGCAATGGATGATCTTCACTGTTTTGAAACGGTTTTGGGAGTACATCAGCGTCCTACCGATAAAGCCACCTTAAAAAGGCTGATCCACCAGAAGATGCGGATCTACAACGATCTTGCCCAAGAGGAGCTTTATCTTTATCCCGGTGTGACCGACTTTGTTAAAAAGGCGGAGGGGCGATATAAGCTGGCAATCGCCTCCGGCGCGTTTCGCGGCGAGATTAAATTCGCGCTGGATAAAGCCGGTATCCGTTCCGCCTTTCCGATTATTGTCAGCGCGCAGGATGTTAAACAGTGCAAGCCGCATCCGGAACCGTTTTTAACGGCATTGGCGAAGCTGAATAGTCGCTGGCCCGCCCTATTGATTCGGCCGGATGAATGTGTTGTAATCGAAGACTCATTGCATGGGCTGGCCGCCGCGCGGGCCGCTCAAATGAAATGTCTGGCGGTAACAAATTCGTATCCAAGAGAGCTGTTGCGTGATACGGCCGACCGGGTGATCGATAGCTTAACTGAGATTGAGCCTGCAGCATTGGAAGCGTTATGGAAGACGACGTAACAAAACGAATTGATGGGTTGGAGGCAAAGATTCGGCTGTTAGAAGCCCAATTGTCCGGCATGGCCTCCGAGATGCGAATCTACCTAAAGCGATATGCCGTTCCTTGTCCCGGCTGCAAAAAGGAGTTTGATCTGCTGGTGAATCATTACAGCATTGGTCTCTTTGACAACCTCGTTTATGTCAAATGCCCCCACTGCCACAAGTCGATGCCGGTTGTCGATCAGGAACCGGGCGGCATTCGCGTTGTGAGCGATTAAACTCTTCTATCGCTTTTCTTGCCTGCAATCCTTTCCCATGATCAGGCGTTCGCAACACGATGGAGGAGTTCGGAGATAAAGGTTTGATACCGGATTCCACTGCGCTTTGCCCTTGCCTTAATCGCTTTTAAGTCCTGGCTATTCACACGAATATTAAGCACGGCATCTTTACGTCTTCGCGCCACGGCCTGGGCAATTGCCTCAAATTCCTTCCCCTTAATATCCATGTACTCTCCCTTCAGTAGGGCGGTTTCGATCTCTCGTTCGCTTTTACTTAAGCGGATTTGCTTCATTGCAGTTCTCCCTTCTTGTAAAGGCTCGTATATTTTCGGCTGGGGTACAGTGTCTTTAAAAAAAGCGTATCGTCCTGTTCGACATAGGGTACGATCCAAACATATCCTTTATGTTCAAACAAAAAGATATTCTGATACTGTCTTTTTGGATGTCGTTTTACTGCAATAAGCTTCGATTGCAGCAATTCTTCAAAAGAAACACCTCGTTCTTGTTTCAGCTGCTCATTTTTGGAGAGATCCCATTTGAGATGCTTCATCTATCTGCATTTTATCAAATTACATTTGTATATACAATTATAAATCTTGATTATCCCTTTCAGGCAATAGGCTTACGACTTGAGACTTTTTTAGATTAGACCCCGGCTTCATCATACAGGTGACACAGCACACGGTGGGTCTCTCCTTTTTGGGTGACTCCGGGGTAGGCCGTTTTGCAGATCGGCATCGCGTGGGGGCAGCGGGGATGAAAATGGCATCCGGATGGAGGGGAAATAGGGGAGGGGATATCCCCTTCGACCTGCAGCACTGGCCGTTCTGTCTTGGGATCAATGCGAGGCACCGCGGCTAAAAGGGCCTGCGTATAAGGATGTTGCGGCGACTCCAATACTTCATCCACTGATCCCTGTTCGACAATTCGACCCAGGTACATCACCGCGATTTCATCCGCGAAATATTCAACAATCGATAGATTGTGTGTAATAAAAAGATACGAGAGTCCCAAATCGTTTTGCAGTCTCTTTAAGAGGTTGAGTATCTGGGCCTGCACCGAGACATCCAACGCGGAAGTTGGCTCGTCGCAAACAATCAGCTTGGGATGCACGGCCAACGCGCGCGCAATCGAAATCCGTTGGCGCTGTCCGCCCGAAAACTCATGCGGATAGCGTCCCTTGGCCTCCACCGGAAGCCCCACCTGCGTGAGTAACAGATCAATCTGTTTGTCCGATTCCGCGCGGCTGATCTTCTGAACGGTCAACCCTTCACGAATAATCTCCCCAACGATCATCCGAGGGCTGAGCGAGGCGTAGGGGTCCTGAAAGATAATCTGAAACTCTTTTCGCATTGGACGCAAATCCTTTTCGGAGCGATTTGTTAATTCAATGCCGCGAAACGAAACCTGTCCCTTTGTGGGCCGAATCAATTGCAAAATCGCTTTTCCCGTTGTTGTTTTGCCGCAACCCGATTCGCCTACCAATGCCAGTGTTTTTCCGGCATCGATCTTGATGGAGACCCCATCCACGGCTTTCACAACACCGGCCACCGATCGAAAGAGCCC
>CAZSME010000162.1:0-3358 GCA_964607665.1 uncultured Nitrospirota bacterium
TAGGCATCTACCCAACGGTCATAGTGCAATGTTACCGTTGCTTCCACCGGTTGCGGCCGGTCGGGAGAGAGCCGCAACCACCCCAGCAGTTCACCGCGCAAAAAACGTCCGACCTCGCGGGCCTTCTCCGTCAGACGGGAGGCCCGGTACTCCACGCGCAGAAACGGGGTCAGATATTTTCCGTCCAGATAAACCTCGCCTTTCAAGACCGTGATGTCGCACTTGCCGCGCACCTCCTGCACGTTGTAACGATAACGGGGAGAGCGGGTGGCCGACAGATACTGCGCGTGATAAATCCGGTCCGGGAAGAAGACCACCTTGAAGATATCGTTCTCGACCGATCGAAAAATCTCGTTAAATTTGGGGTCCATCGTCATATCCTCCCTAAAAGATGATCCGCGACGCGAAACGCGTTGGCCTGAATTGTGAGTGTGGGATTGGCGCCGCCAGAGGTCGGCATGAAGGCGCCATCGGTCACGTAGAGATTGTCGAAATTCCAGGCGCGGCAGAACGGGTCCAGCACGGAATCGTCGGGATCGGTTCCAAACCGCGCCCCGCCTAAGATATGGTTGGCAATCCGCGCCAACGCGTTTTGCGCCATATAGACCCCCCCTTTTCCCTCCACCGGATAGCGGCCCGTTCCGCCGTCGCCGCCAAAACGCAAGATCTTGGCGCACTGCTCGGCCAGCACGTCCATCAGATATCGGTCATGCGAATGCCAATCCTTGATAATATAGGCCGACGGCCGGCCCCATTTGTCCGTCACGTTCGGATGCAGTTCGATCCGGTTTGAAGGAAGCGGCACCTGATTCGCCATAAAGCTGACCGAAAGACGCCGACCGATATTGTCATGCAGCCAGTTCATCAGGGCCTGACCGGTGAGACCGGCATCGGCGACGAACGCCTGCCAGATCGTATCGATATCCTGACTGCCATGGGTGCGGGCCAGCGAAATCGGCAACGCCTGATCGGAGGTATTGTTGTATATCGCGCCGCCGCCCCACAATCCGTTGTCTTTGATAAACGCCTCGGTCGCGCAAAAATCGGTGGCCCAATCGCTATCGAGCGCGATCGATTTATCAAACCGGTCGGGCATCACCGCTTCCGCGCCGCCAAAACAATGGGTGAGAAAGTATTTTCCCAAGAGGGGGTTCTGGTTAATCCGCTGGTGAAACCCGGCATTGAAGGCGGCCGAAATTTTCAGGAGCCGGATCGATTCAATCGCCGAGCAGGCGACCACAACGATCTTTCCGGTAACCTGCTTTTGTCGTCCCGCGGGATCGCGAAAATGGACACGGGTTACACGCCCCCCCTCCGATTCCAGGTGCGTGACAACGCAATTCGGGTAGAGCGTGAAGTTCGGCAGGGTGTGAATCGGCGCGAGCAATGACACCCAGGTATTCGATTTCAGTCCCAGCGGATCGCCATACCGGTTTACATACCCCGACTTGACTTCGTCCGGGTGGGTCGGGCCGGGCCGTCCACTTTCCGGATGGGGGCCGGTAATGACGGCGAGGGGGGTTCGATAGCGGGGCATTCCAAGGGCATCCATGCCGACTTCCACATATCGGCTGATCCCATTCGGTTGCGGCGGGGTCTGATAAAAATCAACCGAAAACGGTTTTGACTGTCCCTTAACCGATCCATTAATCCCGATCTGTTTTTCGGCCTTGGCGTAATAAGGCTCCATTGTTTCATAGCTCACGGGCCAGTCGCGCGCCTCCCGAATGACATCGCCGTTCGGATCGTTTTTAATGTCGGTTCGACCTTCGTTGAACGAACGCAACTTAAAATCCAACGGCGAGAAACGCAACGAAACGGCGCCATAGAGCTGCGTCCCACCGCCGACCACCTGCGCGGTATATCCTTCAAGCGTGGCATGGTCTTGCCCGTCCCGTTCCCGATAGAGATGGGGCTCATCGTTTAAGTCCGGTTCAACGTGGCTGCCGTAATACGATTTACCGGTGTTGGCCACGCCGGGAACGCGGATGATCTTTTCCGGCCCGGTGGCCAACAGTTCGTCACGTTTGAAATTGCTTATGCCGCTGGGGTCTTGATCTTGTGTCCGAATCAGCGGCCCTTTTTCCAGTACCAGCACTGACCGTCCTTTTTTGGCCAGGACATTGGCGATCGGCGCCCCCCCCGCGCCGCTTCCAATAATGATGACATCGAAGATATCGGGCATCTGTCCTCCAGCTATCCCCGGTAGACCGGGTGGGTCCCCAACGGTTTCTCGACCGCCCTTCTCCAATCGAATAAGGTGTGCCCGTTTCGATCCCGAAATCGTTCCGAAAGATAGGCCCAGCCGACTGCACCGGTGTTACCGCCATATTTTGGATGCGAGAAGGCGCCGGTATAGGTATGACGCCGAAGCAGCGCCAGAAAATATTGCGGCGATTGGTATTGATTGTGATCCCAGCCCGTTACCTGATCGGTCGCCATCTCATTGTACAGTTCGATATAGAGCTCCTTGGACATTGCGTCGGGTTCGACATACGGATTGCGTTGCCGTAAGCATCGATCGATGAGGCGAAGGCAGATTTGATAATCCTTCAGGTGATGACTCTCCTCTTTGGCCAGCAGTTTATCAATAAAGTTGCAGACGCCGACCGATTGATCCAGCCGGTAGGCATGGGCATATTGCGTCTGCTTTGATTGTTGATCCAGGCCGTTGTAGAAATTGCTCAGAAAGCGTTCTCCTTCGGGTGTGCGAAACGGAAGGATAGGGTCGGTCAGCCGGGTTAGGAGGGTCATCTCATGTGAGGTCAGCACCAGCGGCGTGGTGCAGAGGTGTGTAAAAAAACGCGACCAGCGTTCTCCATTATCCAGCATCGCTTGTTGCGGATTGATCGGATCCAGTTGGGGCACGCCGTTGATAAGGTATTTGTACTGATACGCCTCGCCCTTTGGAATGACGACGGTCACCGCATAAAACCCGGTTGGCTCGTTTAGGAACTGCACCGGTTGAAGGGGGATCGGTTGATAGAGCCGATCAAATGTCCCGATCACGGATAGATTCTCTGGCGCAGGCCTTCCCCTGAAATCGGCCACAAAGGTCACGGTGTTGAAGGCATCACCGATTTTCCCGTCGTCTTTTTTTGCGTAAGACTGGATGATTGGAAACCGCCACGGCTCGCAGAGACGCCCGCGCGGGTCATTGTTGGCGTATTGACCAAAATTGTGGCGGGCGTCGGCATGATCGCGAACGAGGTATTTGGTCGCCTCATTCAAAATGGAGAGATCGTCGTTTTCGATGACGTCCATCTTCGGCCCCGGTTAGGAAGATATTCTATCTTGCCAAAAGTGACGGGGGTCAGCATAAAGAAAGAGGATCAAGAGGTCAAGTCTCTTGCCTCCC
>CAZSME010000163.1:0-3323 GCA_964607665.1 uncultured Nitrospirota bacterium
GGATTATAATCAAGCCGCAGATACGCATCGGGCTGCATTAAGGCCTCGGTGATAAATGCCCGCGTGAGCCGGTCCCCCGCGCCATCCAGATTGGGACATTTTCCTCCCCGTTCAACCCCAATGGTATGGCACAATCCGCACCGCCCCTTTCCATAAAATATCTTTGCCCCGATATTAACCCCAGCCGCAACGGAATGATCGGTCGAAACCGCGCCACCAGACCCTTTCGCAATCGTCCCCCGAATTTCTCCAAAACCGCCGCCTTTCTGCATCCAATACACTATTGCCACGATCCCCAAAACACCTACGATGACAAAAATCCAGCCCTTAAGAAGACCCACATTACGCTGCCGGCCCTTCTTCGGAAGAGGGCTTTTCAGGCCCTGAACCGGGAGGAACATCCGTCGGGGCCGTCGTTTCTACCCCGGGCTCTCCAGCGCTCCCATCGGGAGCGGTTTGTTCGGTAACACCGTCGGGGCCAGACGGCTCGCTCTCTGCCGATGGCGATGACATGCCGGACAACTCTTCCGGAGCAATTGTGACCTTCCCGCCCTGACTTTGAATAAACGACATGACCAATAGCAGCTCCTGCGGATTCAGATCAATCGGCGGTTTGTTAATGGTGGGCATCTGCGCCGCAAACGGCTGAGGACGGGGATCATGAAAATCCAATTTAATATAGGCCGCTGGTTTCGTCAGGGTTTCATAAATAAACTCACGTGTGAGTCGTGCCCCGACCCCTTGAAGATTTGGACAACGCCCCCCATGCGTTCCAATGGTATGACACAGTGCGCACTGACCCTTTCCAAAAAAGATCTTACTGCCCAGTTGGGCCATATCTTTACCCGACTGGATCACCGACAAATCCAGTTTCTCTTCCACGGGCGGGTGCGATTCCCGCTGCGGCAAGGAATACGCTAGACCGGTATAGGCGATGAGCACCGTCACAACAAACCCGGCCACCTTATAAGCATAGACCGGACTTACTGCCTTGGCTGTCACCGCTTCCTCGGGGGCTTTCTCCTTTACTTTTTTCTCGGATAAAGAGGCGACCCAGAAAATAAAGCAGAGGAAACCACCGAAGATAAAGGCGGAAAGCGCCTGGATTGCCGCGGCCGGTCCCAATGCAGGCGTAAAACCATACGGCGAGGTGTCCCGCATCACACCATAGATATGCCAATGAACACGCGACGCGGAACGGGCATACCCCATCATAACCATCAAGAGCACCACCATAACGGCATTTAAGACCAACGCATATTGCGAACTGGGAACCATGTTCCCCCATTTCATCACCCCGGTCATCTTGGCGTTTCGCAAAAGTAACGCCGTCATAATCGATATGCTGACCAGAACAAAAAGAACCATTAACACCTGCGTTACCGAAAGGACATTGACCCGGAAAACAGCGGGAACAAAATAGCCATAGATACCCACCCAGATCACGCCCAGAATCACCACGACAAACAGGATCACCTCAAATATTTTTGCCGCCTTCGCCCAAGGCACGGTCACCTGCTGATTCGCACGCCAATAAAGCAGGAAACTGATGAAGGTCGTCAGAATCATGATATTCACAACGGTCAGTTTGGCCGACATCACCCCAAAAACCCCCAACAACGGATGATGCGTCCCCCCCATCTTTCTGGCCTCTTCCACCGAAGCGACCAGCGAATGCGGGGTCATCCAAACCATAAAGCAGGCCAGCAACGTCACCAGCATCACGGTAATATATTTCTGATATTTCACCCCTTCACCCGTCCGGCGCACCAGACCCTGCCAGAGATAATAATTCGCGCCCAGGAAAAGGGTGCCGATCAGAACCGCCTGCAAAATAAAGAGCCAGGAGAGGAACCCGCCCATCAGCGTAATCCCCATCTGCTGGTTATATTCATAAATCTCACGCATCAGCCAGTATCCGGCAAACGGCAACGGCAACAGCCCAAAAATCCCGATAAAGTTCCCGACATACCCCATCCAATCGTAATACTCCCGTTCTTCCTGCGTCTGCGAGGAAAGATATTTTACCCCCGCGTAGGCGCCACACATAAAGCCGCCCAAAACGACATTGCCAATAATCCGATGAATATTGACGGGGTTCCATGTGGGGTTGTGAATCGCCAGCCAGAGCCGATCCCATCCGGTGACATCGGGCGATAAAACAACGGGAGACGCCTGAAACGACAGCCAGGCATCAGCCGTGTACATAATGAGGACACCAATGACATTCAGCATGAATCCGAGAAAGAGATGGAGCTTCTTTCGCCCCTGCATCGCATCCCAACCATACCAGTACAGATACAGGACAATCGTTTCCACGATAAACAGGGAGGCGTAAAAGATATAGGTGGGCCAGAACACCTCGGTAAGATAATTAAAAAACTTCGGATACAGAACAATCAGCAGAAACACCAGAATCCCGCCGAAGGTTGCGGTGGTTCCAAACGAAGCCGTTAATAGCTTGGTAAAATCTTTCGCAAGTTTATCGTACCGTTTTTCTCCGCCGAGGTAACCAATCAGCTCGCACAAGAAGGCAAAGATCGGAACCCCCAGGACAAAGCCAGCGAAAAGGAGATGGACCTGCGCGATGATCCAGACCGCATTGCGGCTTCCAATGAAGGGAAGATCTCGGTATTCACTGATCGCAAACTCCTGGGCATGCACCGAAAAGGCCATACCCAGAAGGATAAATAGAATTAGACCAACCGTTTTTTTCAAGAGACCTTTACTCCGCCGCCTTAATAATCTCTTTGTGGTCATGTGCCGCCGGTTTCATCCCATGCGACCAGGTATGCTCATAGGCGATCACCTTCCATCGTTCTTCTTCCGAGAGCTTATCTTTCCAAGCCGGCATCTTGGTCTTGGGAACCCCTTCGGAAATACGCCAGAACCAGTACGCCTCCCAATAGGTGTTCATCTTTTCGGCGGATCGAAAGTCCTGTGCGCCCCGCTGCTTGGGCCGATCCTCTTTCGGATCAATCTCGTGGCAGGTCATACACCCCTTTTCCACCTTGACCTCTTCCCGACGGTATTCAAACGTAAGTTGCGCCGTTTCAAAAAGCTTCTTTCCTTCGGCAATAATTTTCGGATCGGTCCACCACCCGGCCGGCATATGCTTGTCGGCATACGCCTTGGGCACCGGTTTTCGCTTTTCCTCCTTATCCGCAAAGGCAAGGTTGTGGGAAAAAAGCAGAACAACCATTCCCAACACCACAGAAACCTTCTTCATAAGCCATCCTCCTTGTTGTTAGATTTACGATTTACGATTTAAGATTTTCGATTTCAGATTTCAAATCGTAAATCATAAATCGCAAATCATAAAT
>CAZSME010000164.1:0-3319 GCA_964607665.1 uncultured Nitrospirota bacterium
GGCAAGATACGTGGAACGCCTTCAAACCGCATCATGGCATTGGAATGAATGGACACACCCCTTTGGAAACGTTAAACGCAAAAGACCCGATGATCCACGCGCATATCGTTCAATTCCCCGTCCTCCTGATGGAAAGCGTTATCAAATATGCAGGCCTCATCCACGCCTTTCTCAAACGAAAACCCACCCCAAAGGGTGGTAAGTATGTCTATACCAATTACTTCGCATAATGCGCCTCCGGATCGTTGAGAAAACTGTCACGGGGTGATATAGTTTCAATGGACGTATTGCCGTCACACCCAATATCGCCGCCCTCGAAAAAAGAGATAAAAATTGGAGCAAAAAACGGATAAAAATGCCTTGCAGGAGAAGGTGGATGCGATCATGGAGTCGGTCAGCGACTCCGGCGATCAAAAAGAGTTCATTCGAAAGATGATCTTGACCACCTTGGAACTTTCTCTGGACGATATCACCACAAAAGATATTAAGACCCTTTATTCGGCATTCCAGGAAATACGATACGCCTTAACCTTTTTTGACTCCTATTCGGAGACCAAAAAGGTGTCGGTTTTTGGATCGGCCCGAACCGATCCCTCGGAACCGATCTACGCACACGCGGTCCATTTCGCGAGAGAAATGGCACAGGCCGGGTTCATGTTGATTACCGGGGCGGGGGATGGCATTATGCGGGCCGCACAGGATGGGGCCGGACCGGGAAAGAGCTTTGGACTCAACATCCTTCTCCCGTTTGAACAGGCCGCGAACGAGTTTATCGAGAACGATCCCAAGTTAATCAAGTTTAAGTATTTTTTTACCCGCAAACTCTTTTTCGTCAAGGAGGCCGACGCGCTCACCTTTTTCCCCGGCGGCTTTGGAACACACGATGAAGGGTTTGAGGCCCTCACGCTCCTTCAAACAGGGAAGTGTAAGCCGATGCCGGTCGTCTTTATCGACCTCCCCAATCAGGATCATTGGAAGGCCTTGTCGACCTACATCACCGATACGATGTTGGCCGGAGGGCTGATCTCACCGGAAGATTTAAACCTGTTTAAAATCACAAATCGGGTGGAGGACGCTGTTCATGAAATTATCAATTTTTACCGCAACTACCATTCCATGACCTTTGTTGACGATCAAACAATGATCCGTCTCAATCGGCCTTTGAACGACAAACAGATGGATCATCTTAACGATCTGTTTTCCGACATTGTGCTGAAAGGCAAGATCATTGCCGCCGCGGAAGGAATGGTATGGCCTCCGCTGTCCGGTATTGTATTTCACTTTAATCGCAGAAACTTTGGCCGGTTCCGAGAGATGATCAATACCATCAACACATTTTCACTCACGCAGGAAAACGAATGAAGCCGGTTTCTGTCTTTGCCCCCGCGACCATTGGCAATATCGGACCGGGGTTTGACCTGCTGGGGATGGCCATTGCCGGCATGGGAGACACGGTCATTGCAAAACGGCAGAAAACGCCGGGGGTGGTCATTACAAAAATCACCGGCGCGACACTCTCGTATAATCCAAATGAAAACACCGCGGGGATCGCCGCCCAAGCGGTCTTATCCAAATTAAATGTAAACGAGGGGGCAGGGCCGCTGCCCGGGGTCACACTGACGCTTCATAAAGGGGTGTTGGGTACCGGATTAGGCAGCAGCGCAGCCTCTGCGGTGGCCGCCGCCTTTGCAACAAATCTCCTTTTTGAAGGCCGGTTGTCGCGGCAGGAGTTGATTCCATTGGCCGCGGTCGCGGAATCAAACGTCAGCGGTGGATTTTTTCTGGACAACATCGGACCCGCGATGATGGGAGGCATCACATGGAACAATCCGTATACTAAAGAGGTGGTGCCGTTGGGCATTCTTGAAAAGGCGATTGTTGTGATCGCAATTCCTGATTTTCCCCTTTTAACCCGGGAGTCTCGAAAACGGCTCCCCCAATCGATTACAATGGAGCAGTTTATTTCCAATATGGCGTACGCATCGATCATGGCCTGGGCTGTTTCTAAAAAAGATGTTGCCCGTTTCGGGCAATCAATTCAGGATAAAGTGGCCGAGCCGGTTCGCGCCCCGTTGATCAAAGGGTTTGACGATGTAAAAAAAGGGGCACTGGCCGCGGGCGCACTGGGTGTATCGATTGCTGGCGCCGGCGCCTCGGTCTTTGCGATCACCGACCATCCGGGACAAGCCAAGAAAATTGGGGCGGCAATGGCCGATCAGTTTGCAAAATACGACGTAAACGCAACGATAAAAATTGCCCGTATCGATCGACAGGGCGCGCGGCCAATACGAAAAGGAACCTAATATGGAGATCGGCACCACCCTCACACGATTTTTAATTGAAGCGCAACGGCAATCCCCCGGTGCGACAGGTGATTTTACATCCCTCCTCGCCGAAATCGCGACTGCGGCAAAAGTGATCTCACGCGAGGTCAACAAGGCGGGGCTGATCGATATATTAGGCTACCAGGGCGGGCAGAACGTACACGGCGAGTCCGTCCAAAAACTGGATCAGTTCGCCAACGATACGTTTATCAAAACCTTGTGCCACACGGGACATCTGATCGGCATCGCCTCGGAGGAGATGGAAACGATTTACCAAATCCCCGATCCATATCCAAAGGGGAAATATACCTTTTTGATGGACCCGCTGGATGGCTCGTCGAATATCGATGTCAATATCAGCATTGGCTCGATCTTTTCGATCTATCGCCGAAAGAGCACCGGCACGCAGGCAACGATGGAGGACTTTCTGCAGACGGGCAGAGAGCAGGTTTGCGCCGGATATACGATCTACGGCTCCAGCACGATGTTGGTTTATACCACCGGCTTTGGCGTGCATGGGTTCACACTGGATCCGTCGATCGGGGAATTTCTTTTGTCGCATCCGGATATTCGCATCCCCGCGCGTGGGTCCACGTACAGCATCAATGAGGGAAACAGCGCGATCTGGGAGCCGGGGGTCAGCCGATATATCGAACGGGTAAAAAAAGAGGGACGGGCGATTCGATATGTCGGGTCATTGGTGGCCGATTTTCACCGAAATCTTTTGAAGGGCGGTATTTTCCTCTATCCCGCAGACAGTAAAAATCCAAACGGAAAATTACGGCTTCTTTATGAAGCGGCGCCGCTTTCCTTTATTGTGGAGCAAGCCCAGGGGAAAGGGACAAACGGTTCGCGGCCGATTCTGGATATCGTGCCGGAAAAATTGCATCAACGTGTCCCGCTGGTCATCGGCTCGCCCAACGATGTCGACGATGTCGCTGCCTGCCTGTTGGAGTAACCCATCATCAGGGTATGGGACAACTTTGTCAGATAAC
>CAZSME010000165.1:0-3313 GCA_964607665.1 uncultured Nitrospirota bacterium
CCAACATACGATCCACGTTGTGGATCGTAGAACTACCGCCCTCCCCTTTCATGGACGCCCCCCCACCCAGAAAAAGCCGATAGGCAAAGCGGCTTGTTCCGTCGATGTTAATCAGGGCGCCCGCGAAACCTATATCACTTATCTGATGCCGCGCGCAACCGTTTGCGCAGCCGGAAATATGAATCGATATCGATTTGAAGAGGGCCTCCTTTTCAGCCGTATCCGGCTTAAAATGTCTTAAGATATCGCGTCCGGCGCCAACCGCATGGGTCACCGCAAGCGGACAAAATTCGGTTCCCGGACAGGTCAGCAGGTTTGATGAGTCCGCTTTGAGCGATAACTCAACCTTTTTTAGCCCCTTTATCACCGATCGAAGCGCGCCGATCTTTATCCAATGAAGCTCGATATTCTGGTTCCGGGTTAAATAGACGCAATCATTTCCATACCGTTTCGCGATCTTTCCGATGGCCGATAACTGCGCCGCGCGAATCGCTCCCAACGGCGTATCAACCGTCAAGCGGATATAACCACGCTGTTTTTGTTGTATGACACCCGACGGAAGGGGGGAGCGAAACGTCAACCCCGCGATAATCTGTTGTGGCAGGGCCGGCTGCGGCTCGCCATCGTCAATGGAGGGGAGAGGAACCTCCCGGTTATCCGGCAGGTTCCTCTTTTCTAAAAAGAGCTGATCGAATATCGCGGTAAACTTCTCACGACCCCATCGTTCGACAAGATATTTTAATCGGGAGCGACCCTTTGTCCGATCGGAGTACCGGCTATGGATCTCAATAATCGCCTGACAGGCCGGGAGGGCCTCTTCCGGCCGGATAAACTCTTTTATTTTAAATCCTAGCTTTGGATCAGAACCCAATGAACCACCGACCCATAATTCAAAGCCGACTATTACAGGGGCTCGCGTCGCCCCTCGCAGGGGTCGCACCCCCTCCATTGGCAAAGCCAATGGAGCCTCCCCCTCTCGCTCACGTTGTTCGCTAGGTCGCTTCGCTCCCTTTCCATGAGACTGTGTCGACGACGATACTGCCACAAATGCGATATCGTGGAAGGGGGCGTCGGCGTTGCATTCGTTACACGCCGAAAAATAAACATTGAGTCGAGAAGGGAGTGTCGGGTTGATCAATGCGGATCGTTGAATATAATAGTCGGTAATCCGTTTGGCCCAGGGGGTTACATCCAGCAGACCCTCTTGTGCAATCGCGCCATGCGAACAGGCCACGACATTGCGAAGGGTATGGCCACAGGCGGAACGGGTTGTCAGCCCAATCGCACGCAGCGTTTCAAAGATCGGCAGGGCCTCTTCGACACGCACCCAATGCAGCTCCAACCCCTGGCGCGTCGTCAGATGAAACATCCCACGGCCATAGGTCTCACAAATATCGGCAAGGCCGGCAATCTGCTTGGATGTCAAAACCCCTCCGGGAACACGCAGTCGCACCATGAAATAGCCGGGATGTCTTTGCGCGCAAAAACCGTACGTCTTTAACCGATAGCGATCTTCAAAGGTCAATCCCCGCGTTCCAACGTTTTGTAACGTGTCGAAGTCGATCCCCAGCCCCGCCCGTTTGACCGCTTCCAGATCAACCGTATCCATTGATGCCGCCCTCTCTTCCACCGGCGTCCCTTTTTTGGAGAGAACGAGGAGATCGTCCACCAGTTGCGCGCAACTGCCGCATCCGGTAGAGGCCAGCGTACAGGCGGCCACCTGCTCGCGGGTCTTTAACCCTCGATCAGAGATAGCGGTTAATATCGTTCCCTTTGTCACCGTATTGCAATTGCAGATTATGTCGGAGTCGGCCATTGAGAATACACCGCCGCCGTCGGCGCCTGCGGGAATCGCAACGCCGGCGGTACCAAAAAGAGTCCCTTTTCGTGTTGAAATATCCTCCCCTGTTAAGATCAGATTCAAGAGGCGCATCCGATCCGAGTTATCGCCTAAAAGAATAAATCCAATCAGTTTCCCCCGGCGAATGACCCCCTTCTTATAAATGCCTTTCTCGGTATCCAGCGACGAGACCGTTTCGGAAAGGCCGCCTCCGATAAAATCGCCTGCCGAGGTCAGATGAATACCGGCCACCTTCAGCGTGATCGCGCAAACCGTTCCCTCGTACTGACGTTTCCCATCTCCGACGATGGCATCGGCAATGACCGTCGCCTGATCTCGAAGCGGGTCGACAAAACCGTATGTCACGCCGCGATGTTCAATCACATCCCCGCAGGCAAAAATGTCCGACACCGACGTTTCCATCCGATCGCCGACGATAATGCCGCGGTGCACCGCGAGATTCGCCGATTTTGCCAAGGCCAGATTGGGCCGAATACCGGTACAGATTAAGACCATCCCGCACGGGAGTGTCTCTCCGGAAGATAATCGAACCCCCTCAACCGTTTCGTTTCCGATAATCTCCGTCGCGTTGGCATTGAGTAAAACCGGTATCCCCATCCGTTCGATCTCGCGTTTCAAAACCGTGGCCCCAATGGAATCGAGCTGTTGCTCCATTAATCGATCCATCAGATGCACAACGGTTACCGAGACCCCGTAGTGGGTTAATCCCCGCGCCGCCTCCAGCCCTAACAGCCCGCCGCCGATCACCACCGCTTCTTTATGGATGCCCGCCAACGAGACGATCTGTTTCGTGTCGTCCATCGTTCGAAAAACCATGACCCCCTTTTTATCGGTTCCGGAAATAGGCGGGATAAACGGAAGGCCGCCAACGGCGATGACCAAATTGTCGTATGGAGTCTTCCCTCCCTTGGCATCGATCACAACCCTGGCATGGGAATCGATTGCGGTAACCGGCGTATCGGTTCTTAAATCGATCTTGTGCTCGTCATACCACTCTTTCGAGTTGAGGACGATCTTGTCGTAGGTGGTTTTTCCGGCCAAAACATCGGAAAGCAGAATCCGGTTATAGTTAGTATACGGCTCATCGCCAAAGACCGTAATGGAGACAGGACGTTCCGTCTTGAGGATCGCCTCGACCGTCGCAATACCGGCCATTCCATTGCCAATGACGACGACACGTTTCTCTTTATTATTCACCAAACTCATCACTCAAATCTAAAATCAAAAATCTAAAATCTAAAATTATTTTACTATCCACCGAACAGCACCTCCGCCCGTACCCCTCCGGTCTCTTCCACTTTTTTTCTGTAAAGAGAAGAGTCCGGCATCCTTCTCATCCGAACGACAAGCGAGATGAAACAAAACAGGGTCATTACAGAAAATAACAAGAAGCCCACTCCATACGAGCCGGATAATCCCTTCATTTGGCCAAGCAGGGTGGGGAGAAAAAAG
>CAZSME010000166.1:0-3305 GCA_964607665.1 uncultured Nitrospirota bacterium
TATTCGGCTTGCCTGGTCGGAAGGGTGGGCAACGTTCTTTGCCTCCGCGGTACGCGGTAGTTCTCTTGCGATTGATACCAATGCTGGTGGGGTGAGCCTTGTATTTGATATAGAAAATATCACCTCTCCTTCCGACAGTGCCCTTTCTGAAAAGGCAGTTTATACTACCAGTGAGCTTTCCATTAGCAGTGTACTGTGGGATATCTTTGACGCCCCCACACCAACGGATGATGATCCGATTACAACAGCGGGCGGATTTTTGCCGATTTGGCAAGTGTTTACACCCATGTCCCTCGATATTGGCACCATGGAAATTTTTGGAATTCTTTTTATAAAAGGCAACTTGTCCGCGATTGATGCGATCCAAGCCGTCTTACAGGGAAGAAAGATTGAATTGTTCCCCGATGCAACCGAGACCGGAGATGGGAATACAACAGAAGCACAACCCCTTGTTGTTGGCGTTACCCAACACCATACGCTTTACAAATCCCATTCCAATCCTTTCTTGGATGAAGATGTTATTTCTCTTTCTGTTGAAGCGGGAAAACGTTACACGGTAAAGACGCTAAACCTGACAAACGGGGCCGATACATTTCTAACGATTGCGGGAGCCACCGTCGCGTCTTTCGAAGACAATGCACCCTGCTCGACTGGGACGGACTGTCTTAAGAACAACGCAACAAACCTTGCATCTTCAATTACGTTTACCGCCCAAACCTCTTCTGCTACGGTAACGGTAAAACGGTCCCCCTCTGCCCCTCTTTCCGCCGGGTTTCTGGGGTCATACGATATCCTCCTGACACAGGAATAATCGTCTCACAATAGTATAGGGTCTTGAAACAACAGCAACCCAGTCCCTCCCCCTCGAGGGGGGAGGTGAGGTAGGGGTGGTTGTTATATCCCCTCACCCTGCCCCTCTCCCACAAGGGGAGAGGGAACCAAAATATAGAGGGCTGGGTTCCGGCTCAAGACGAAATAAGCTCGTTGGTCCAGCCCACGACATCCGCAATGACCCGCTCCCGCCCGATCTCATTAAACGGCTCGTGATAAAACCCGTTGTAGGCGATCAATCGTTTATTCTTTGATCGAATCTTGCCATAAAGCGTTTTTGCCCCTTCAGGAAAAACAATCATGTCATCGGTGCCTTGAAGAATCAGCGTGGGCCGGGTGATTTGATGGGCATGTTGCTTCAGATACCCGTTCATTCTCCGAAACTCGTGATAAAACCGGGGCGTCCCCGCCTTTTGCACCAGCGGATCGGCTCGAAAGGCGCGACCGATTTCAGGGTCGTGACTGAGCTTTTCCGCATCGCTCGGATAGGGGATAGAGAGCGTCGGGATTATATGATTGGCGATAATCCCCAAAAAATGCACCATCGGTGGAAGGGGGACAAAATCGTATGCCGGAGCGGAAAGAATCATTCCGGCAGCGACATTCGGATGGTAAATACAAAAGGTCGCAACCACCACGCCACCCAGGCTATGACCGATTAAAACAAGCGGCAGTTTCGGATGCGCCTGTCGCGCCCGGTCGGTCACCACATTTAAATCTTCCAAAAGATCGTGGTAATCGGCCATATAGGTTCTTCGTCCGGTGGATTTCCCAAATCCCCGCTGATCGTACGCCCAGGTGGCAAACCCTTCGGAGGCCAATTCCCTCTGAAGCTTCCGGTACCGACCGCGATGTTCGCTGAGGCCATGAACAATGATCAGAACCGCTCGGGGGTCTTGGGGGGTAACGGTATAATAGGAAAGGGTCACATCAGGGCGCCGGATCTCGCCAATCTGTTCGGAAAGGGCTGGCATCAGATGACGTTCCCGTAAAGCGTGCCGGACGACGCCGTTTCAATCCGAACGGACACAAATTCACCCGGCTTCAAAACCGTCTTGGGAAAAACCACCGTCATATTTCCGTCCGTCCTCCCCGTTTGAGAAGGCACCGCCTCTGCTTTTTCTCCATCAATCAAAACCGTCATTGTTCTTCCAATATAATCTTGGTGTTTCTTTAATGAAATGGCACGCTGTATATCAATGAGACGAACAATCCGATCGGTCTTTACCGTATCAGGAATGTCGTCGGGATAGTCCCGAGCCGCAATGGTCCCAACCCGCTCCGAATACTTAAAGATATAGGCGCTGTCAAATTGCGCTTCCTGGACGAGTCGAACGGTCTGCTCAAAATCGTCCTCGGTCTCCGTCGGAAATCCCACAATAATATCGGTGGTTAACGTGGTTGTAGGGAGGATGCGGCGAATCGTATCAACGAGGCGTTTGTATGCGTCCGCGGTATAGGTTCGGTTCATCAAACCCAAAATCCGGTCGGAGCCCGCCTGCAGGGGAAGATGGATATGCTTGCAGATATTCGGATAGGCGGCAATAATGTGCAGCAGCTTCTCTGGAAAGTCTTTGGGATGCGGTGAGGTAAACCGAATCCGTTCTAGGCCGGGGAGGTGGGCCACCTGCTCCATGAGATCGGCAAAGGTGATGCCCTCACACCGGTACGAATTGACATTTTGGCCCAGCAGGGTCACCTGCCGGTATCCCGATTCCGATAAGAGACGCGCCTCGTGCAAAATCGATTCAACGGATCGACTGCGTTCCCGGCCGCGGGTATAGGGCACTACGCAAAACGTGCAGAAATTATCGCAGCCGCGCATAATCGCAATCCATCCGTTGACCCCTTCGACCCGTATTGGCGCAATATCACTATACGTCTCATATTCCGAAAGATAGGCATCGATCTCCGGATTTCCCGTTTGAGCGATGCTCCCAATCAGATCCGGCAAGGCCCGATAATTATCCGGTCCCACCACCAGGTTCACCACCGGGTGATCGAGAAGCGTCTCTTTTAAGTTTTGTGCCATACACCCCAAGATGCCGACAACGAACGGCCGCGCCTCTTTCGCGCGCTGTTTTTTGAGCGGACGGAGAAGATCCAGCTGGCCATATATCTTTCGATAGGCATTCTCCCGGATCGCGCAGGTGTTGAGTAAAATGACGTTGGCCTCATCGGTCTCGGACGTCAGGCGATAGCCTTTGTCGATCAAGATCGACCGGATCAGTTCCGAGTCGTACTCGTTCATCTGACAGCCATAGGTTTGAAGGTAGACCGCGTGACTCATGGTGGGGCATTATACGGCAAGGGAGGCGGGCAAAGCGACAGACAGGGGACCGCCTACAACACCACCGCATGAAGGGGGGCATGCCATTGTGTTATCATCGGGCCAAATGGATGTCATGTCTCAAAAGGAACTTCCTTTTTTAGGTAACGATGCGGTATCCTGCGGCGAGTAAAAAAACCGATGG
>CAZSME010000167.1:0-3282 GCA_964607665.1 uncultured Nitrospirota bacterium
CCTTCCCCATCATGGTTTCCGGAAGGGATGGAAGAGATTGAAGCGATGGGGTCTCCGTGTCGATACAGCACTTTTTATACTTTTTGCCGCTCCCACAGGGGCAAGGATCGTTTCGTCCAATCTTGATCGCTCGAACAACAGGGGGAGAGAGTGGCGTTGATGGAATGCCGAGTTCCTCCTGAAGTTCCAACCGGGTTTCTTCCATATGGGCGAGAATCTTCTCCTTTGTTTGTCCCGCTAACCGATAAAAATTCCCCTGGTTAAAAAGCGCCAACCCCTCTTTGATTAAGCGATACCCCTCTTCCGGATTGTTGTCATCAATAGCGATCTCTGCAAGAGAGTGGATGGCCTCAATGGCAAATGGATCGAGTGTCAACCCTTTTTGAAATTCCACCTTGGCCTCTTCGATTCGTCCCAAAAAAAGGAGCAGGTTGCCGTACCCCAGCCGAAGGCCGGGATCGTTGGGCGATGCTTCTATCTTCTCTCGATAATAAATCAGGCCTTTTTGTGGGGACATCCTACGACCATCCACCATCATCGGACGGAATTGGACGGCCCCCTCATGGGGTTGGGCCTTACCCGCCTTAATGAGATTGTCCATGGAGAAAAGATAGTGGAACGCCGTTAGTTTCGCTTGCGGTGTGACTTTGTATCGGTTGATGCTTTGACACCCTTTACAAACAATTTCCTCTGGAATATAGAGGCATTCGGCGTCCTCAATTTCCGGGTCCATCCACGCCTCCCGCACAGGGTAGGTATAGGTATGACCACAATCAAGACAACAGAGGGGAAGAACAACCTCATTCCCGACCCACTCCGTCTCGTCACTCGGCCCTCCCGATAGGAGTTGAAGCATCCTGTTTGTCATCCGCTGTTGGGCGTCGGAAAAAAAGGTCTCTATGCGGGAAAGTTCCGGGTCGTTCACCCCGTGAAGTCGGCAGAGTAAAAGATAGACCGCTTCTTCCGGCTCTTCTGCCCGCATCTGTTTTTTGATAAAGGGGATAAAATCAGCCGCACCGATCCTTTCAACCACCTCAAGAAGCCCCTCCCGATTGATGGTATGAAGACGATCTATATGGGAGAGGATTAGGGCAACGGTTTCCGAATAAGGAAGATCGCCAAGAAAATACAGAATTTCTGCCATCTCCTTTTCATCCCCCTTTTGGAAAATCGCTTCGATCGGGGGAAGCAGCATTTCGCCATATTGACTGAGCGCCTTTTCCACGGCATTCGCCATGAGGCCGTCGCCTTCCTCCGGCTCCTGAAGCAGATGAAACAAAATAGGAAGAGCCTCTTTCGCACGAAGACGTCCCAAAAGTCGAATGGCCCGAAGCACCCCCCAACCGTCTGGATTTTCACGTATCTCCCGGAGCGCCCGTTCTATCAATGGTTCGGGAGGCGCTACCTGAGACAGGATGTTAATGAGGCTTTTATCCTCATCCATATCGCTTCGATTGGCAAACAGAAGATTGATCTGCTCTTCCGTTGTCATCTGCTCCGGCAATTTCGTCATCCAGGATTCAGCATTTATGAATTGATGATGGATTGCCATGGAGACCATCGCAAACCGTTTTTGTATCAAAGGGGGTGCCTGTTCAATAAGATCGTAGGATTCCACGAAGGCACGAAGAAGGCGGAGACAGATAAACGGCCTTGTTTCCTGCTGCTCCCATGTCGTCAGAACCGCAGGCGGTATCGCCTCCCTGGCTTTCTGATAAGTCTCTTCTGCATCTCTATGCAGAAGATAGATGATCACTAGGTAGCTGTCTTTTTCCCAATGACGCCGTTCTGCCTTGGGTAGTTTTTCCCAGATCGCACTGTTGAGCCGACGCAATTGGGGTTTGATCTCCTTTTCTATGCCCTTTTCGGTATAGTTGCCGCCGACCAGATCGATAAACGGAAGTAAGGGGATATACCCCCATTTTTTAAGAGAGGGCGAGGCAAGAAGGTACTGAATGAGGTAGGCCATTTCTTCCTGTTTTTTACAGGTAAGGAGAATGTCTATCGCATGAGAAACCGTATCACGCTTATCCTTCTTTTTCGATTTATCTAGGGGTATTTTCTGCTCTAAAAAGTCATGTAGTGCGGTAATTCCAGTGGCCGGGGCTGGCTTCTCTGTCGCTTTAAGCGATACGATTAACCGTAAAAGCCGATCAACTTTCCACAGGGATGATAAGGGGGTAATATGTTTTTCTATTGCAATGGGGACGAACCTGAAATCGTTGATTAAGGACATCGCCTTCGCAGATTGCCAAAGGACAATCTGCGATCCTCTTTGAAAGAGATTTAAGAGGCTATCGGCTACGGCAGAGTTGGGGTGATCGACAAAAAAGGATGCGGCGTTTGTGGCGACATTGTCATCCGAGTCGGAAAGCAGGGGGGTAATGATCGGCCCCGCCTGATCTGGGAATTGCTCTTTGAGCCGATCAATGGCCCAGTGTCGGACGCGCGAATGCTCGCTTTTGGTCCAACGCTCCAAATGCTCAACTGTCCAGATAAGACTCATACTTCTTAAAATCCGGTAAAGGAAGAGGCGAGCAGGATATTCTTATTTTTTGTTTTTTGCAATCTGGTAATTACGGCCCCCTAAGATTGGAGGTTGGACTGAACCCAGTCAAACGAGTCCTTTTAAGGTTTCAACCGTCAAGTCTACTTTTTTTAAGATGTTATGGAGGGTTCCCTTTTTTAGTTCTTTATGGTTAGGCACAACAACCGTCTTACCTTTTTCCAGATGATGCAAGAAGATGTGACTTCCTTTCTGGTGATCCATTACAAAACCGATTCGATGGAGGGCTTTAACAACCTGCTTTCCTGAAAATGTTTTACTCAAATGGCGACCTCTATTTCCCTGATGGTCAGGTCGGGCTTGGTTTTAATCTCATTTAATTTTTCAAGCCCCTCAAGGTAGCACACGATTGCTTCTTTCGCATTTTCAAGCGCTTCTTCCATTGTGTCCCCTTGCGTAAAGCAACCATCAAGCGCCGGTACGGTCACGTTAAATCCACCCTCTTCCGCTTTATCTAGAACAATATTAAACCTCATTTTGTAGTCCTCCTATCGGAAATAGACTGTGTTGGATATAAACGGCCATCAAAGCGACTGTAAGTGTGATCGATGTCTTTACTTTCATATGGCCATTATACTCCCCCTGTTTTATTGATACAATTTCCTGGCCCTCTTACGGCAACGCAAAGGTTGCACGGGCCTCGATAAAGTACAGGCCGCCTGTGGGAAAGGTCACGTTGGCCGTTGCCGTTGAATTCCCCACCGTGCCGGTGAGGG
>CAZSME010000168.1:0-3263 GCA_964607665.1 uncultured Nitrospirota bacterium
CCCCCCTCACCCAAATCGTCCGGTGATGTACTCCTCGGTTTTGGGGTTGGCGGGATTGGTAAAAATTTTAGATGTGGCATCGAACTCGATCAGCTGACCCATTAGAAAAAAACCCGTCCGATCGGATATTCGCGCCGCCTGCTGCATATTATGGGTCACAATCACAATCGTATATTCCGTTTTAAGCACACGCAACAGCTCCTCGATTCGGCCCGCCGCGATCGGATCCAACGCCGACGTCGGTTCATCCAGCAGGAGCACTTCGGGGTCTACCGCGAGGGCACGGGCGATACAAAGCCGCTGTTGCTGCCCGCCGGAAAGGCTCATGCCGGATTGATGAAGCCGATCTTTGACCTCTTCCCAAAGCGCCGCGTGTTGCAGCGACAACGTCACCTTTTCGTCTAAATCGGCCCGTTTTCGAAGGCCATTCAGGCGAAGTCCCACCGCGACATTATTATAGATCGACATCGTTGGAAACGGATTGGGCTTCTGAAAAACCATCCCGATCCGACGGCGAATTAAAACCGGATCGACCCCCACCGGATAAATCGGCTCCCCATTCAAAAGCACCTCACCGGTTACCCTCGCGCCAGGCGCCACTTCATGCATCCGATTGAGGCATCGCAAAAAGGTCGACTTGCCACAGCCTGAAGGGCCGATAATCGCGGTGATCTCGGATGCCGCCACCGAAAGGGTAATCTCTTTGAGCACCGCGTGATCGGAAAAATAAGCGGAAAGATTCTGGGTTTCTAAACGAGGCTTCATCGCGCGCTAATCCTCTTTTTTTGGAGAAAACCGCGGGAGAGGATATTGGCAAAAAAAATCATCAGCAGTAAAACCATCCCAGCGGCCCAGGCTTGTCGCTGCCAGTCGGCATAGGGAGAAATCGAATAGGTGTAAATCATCACGGGGAGCGACGCGGTCGGTTCCATCCAGCCGGAACTCCAATAACTATTTCCAAATGCGGTAAAGATCAACGGCGCGGTCTCCCCAGCCACGCGGGCAATCCCCAACATCACACTGGTCATAATGCCGGAAAACGCGGTGGGAACCACAATGGTTAAAATCACCCGCCATTCCGGCATCCCCAATGCCAACCCCGCCTCTCGAAGCGATGTCGGAACCATCTTTAAAAACTCTTCGGTGCCCTTCAGCACAATCGGAACCATGATGATCGCCAGGGCGATACCTCCGGATAGCGTGGAAAACTGCTTCATCGGAAGCACAATCGTAATATAAACAAAAATCCCAATCACAATTGACGGGATGCCATTCAGAAGATCGGCTGCATAACGAACGCAATAGGCCATCCGGCCGCGCCGCCCGAACTCACAAAGATAGATGCCGGCAAAAAGACCGATCGGGGCCCCGATTAAAATGGCAACCAGAAGGATTTTGAGCGTTCCAACAATCGCGTGGGCCATCCCTCCTCCGGACTCTCCGGGAGGCGACGGAAGTTTGGTAAAAAAGTTCCAATCAAGTGATGTGGCCCCCTGATAAAGAATATAGCCAAAGATAAAAAAGAGGATGCCGATTGTGAAAACGGTACAAACCGCCGTCAATGTAAAGACGATGTTATTGATCCCTTTTCTCCAAACGTGATTCATTGATGCGGACGGAGTACCCATCGCCCTTATCCTTTCGCAACATCCGCCACAAAAAGGCGCGCGATCCCATTCACCACAAACGAGAAGACAAAAAGGACCAACCCAATCTCAATCAGGGCAGAGAGATAAAGATCGGAGGTGGCCTCCGCGAACTCATTGGCAATCACCGCGGCCATTGTATGTCCGGGCGCCAAGAGCGAAAGATCAATTTCGGCGCGATTTCCAATCACCATTGTAACGGCCATCGTCTCCCCTAATGCCCGGGCCAACGCGAGAAAAACCGATCCGATAATGCCGGATCGGGCAATCGGGAGGACCACCTTTGAGACCATCTCCCACCGTGTCGCCCCCAGCGAGAGGATCGCCTCCCGTTGAATCTGCGGAATCGATAACATCACCTCGCGTGAAATCGATATGATAAACGGAAGAATCATCACACTTAAAATAAGACCCGCAGTCAACATCCCCACGCCATACGACATCCCCGCAAAAAGCGGTATAAAGCCAAGGAAGTTGGATAGGGCCGGGCCGATGGTTTCACGGATAAAAGGGACTAAAACAAAAATCCCAATAATCCCGTAGACAACACTGGGGATCGCTGCGAGAAGATCAACCAGATACGCAATCGGATCAGAAAGCCAACGGGGCGAAAGCTCGGCAAGAAAGATGGAAACCGAAAGTCCGACCGGTACCGCGATGAGCAGCGCGATGGCGGAACTGACCAGCGTGCCGTAGAGAAATGGGAGCGCGCCGAACTGTTCCATCATGGGGTCCCATTCGGTACTCCAAAGGAATCGCAAGCCAAATTGTTGAATCGCAGGATAGGCGTGAATAAAAAGGGAAAGGGCGATAAAGAGGGTCACAAGGAGAATCAGGGAGGCAAAGAGAAACGTCACCCCCTTAAAAAAGGGGTCTTCCCATCGTCTAAGATTGTTTGACAAGTGCGGCCTCTCGTCTCCTCTAACCAACGTCGTAAACGGGCGCATTGTCACATAAGTTTATGTTGGAATACAACCCAAACGGGGGACATCTCCCCGACATAAATTTTGTTTGACTCCGTATCTCTTTTTTGGTAAGGTGAGCGCCATTTCATGGGGAAACAGATGCCAAAAGGAAAGGCAGGTACAATGAAAACAAAGGCAAAACAAAAGGCAAAACAGGTAAAAACGGTGGACAAAAAGAGCAAGAGGGTCGCTCCAAAAGCAAAGGCGCCATTGTCCGCCAAGAGCAAGACGAAGGTTGCGCCAAACGTTACCGCCAAGGCTTCGGCTAATCAGAAGGTCAAGGAGATCGTTCCCGGGCCTTACGAAGAGATCAAAAAAATACTGGAACGGCAAAAACAGGCCCTGCTGGTGGAGGCTGGGGTTATTCTGGAGCATACCTTTAGCCCTACCAATGAGGTCTTCCCCGACTGGACCGATCAGGCCTCTGTTGAGACCGATCAAAACTGCAACCTGCGGCTTCGTGAACGCGAGCAACATCTCTTGCAGAAAATTGACGACGCGATAGATCGTATCCGCGAAAACACCTTTGGTTTGTGTGAGGTCTGCGGTGGGCCGATTTCAATGAAACGGCTCAAGGCGCGCCCTGTAACCACCCTCTGCATTGAATGCAAAACCCGTCAGGAAATCGAAGAGAAGATGCGGCAATAGCCCC
>CAZSME010000169.1:0-3255 GCA_964607665.1 uncultured Nitrospirota bacterium
GCCTCTTTTTCCATTTGTCAAGCCCGCAAAAAACTTAAAGTTTCGTCCCCGGACCGATCCCCCACACGCCGATTGATTGTTATTGTAAGAGGAGGGTATATTGAGGCCCTTGTTGTTGACCGTATCGTGGACGAACACCAATGCCGAACACAGAAGCGTCAGAAAGTCCAACCCGAAAAACAGCCCCGATGGATATCACGATTTTCGGTATCCTGATGATCTTATCCGGGATAGGAGACATTTACATTATTGTCTCAAATCCACAGTATAGCCTTCCCTTTTTTGGAATGAAGCCGGAAGGGATCATCAGTCTTCTGACCAAATCGGTGCATCCACCGATTCACTTCGCGGCCGGTTACGGCGCGATTTATGGCCGGAAATGGGCGTATCCCCTTTTCATGACCTATTCGGTTTACGGCTTAATCAACGCGATGGCCAACCGCCTGTTACTGCCCCCGCCCCATCGCATTCGAACGATTTTTATTGTTGGAACGGTTCTTGTGATGGCATATCTTTACTGCCGTAGAAGACAGTTTAAAAACTGACCCCCCCCCAGCGCCGGGGTGGCTGTTGTTGCGGGCGGAAGACAGACGGCCCCTATTGCTTTACAATCCGGAACATGACCCAGACCAAAAGAACCAAAACAATCAGATTCAGAAGGGCGCCGATGAACATGGCTCACGAAAAAACAATGGTTTTATTGCCGAAGACCAACACACGATCCTCCACATGCCAGGTCACCGCGCGCGATAAGACCATACGCTCAATATGCTGACCAATCCGTTTGAGCTCCTCAGCAGGTTGTCGATGATTCACCCGCTCCACATCTTGCTCCAGAATCGGGCCGGCATCCAGCTCCTCCGTGACATAATGCGCGGTCGCGCCAATGAGCTTTACCCCTCGTTCATAGGCCTGTTTATAGGGGTTGGCCCCGGCAAAGGCCGGCAGAAAACTGTGGTGAATATTAATTATCTTATTGGGATAATGATTGATAAAGTAGGGAGTAACAATCTGCATGTACCTCGCCAGAACAACCAAATCGACCCGACCCGCCATCAGGGCAATCTGTTGCGCCTCGGCCTTTTGCTTGTCTTTTGAATCCACCGGGATATGATAAAACGGAATCGTTTCGGAGGCCGCAAGCGGCTCTAAATCGGGGTGATTCGAAATGATCATCGCAATTTCGGCCAAAAGATCGCCCGAACGCTTTCGCCAGAGCAGCTCTAAAAGGGCATGTTCCGCCTTGGAAACAAAAATGGCCAGCCGTTTTACACGGGAGGCCAACGCCAACTGCCATTGCATAGTAAACGAAGCGGCCACCGCGGAAAAGAGCGCCTTGATCTGTTCTTCTTTTTCTTCAAGCTGGGAAAGCTGAAACTCGACGCGCATGAAGAAGGTGCCGCCGGTCGGGTCGCTCGAGTGTTGATCCGACGTGATAATGTTGGCCCCCTGCTCGTATAAAAACCGGGACACGGCGGCGACAATTCCCGGCCGGTCCGGGCAAGAGATTAAAAGACGTCCAATTTCCTTCATCGTTTACCCGACATAGATCATATCATGTTGGTGGATGCTTTCTCTCTGCCATATCCTCTCTTCTATCGCCGCAAGCAGCGGCGTGAGCGTTTTGGGCTCCCGCGCAGAAATACCGATAGCCCCGTATCGTTTGCAAAGATTATCCACCGTGTTCGGGTCTATCATATCGATTTTATTAAAAACGAGCAATGACGATTGCTGTTCGATCTCCAACCGATGCAGGACATCATGAACCGCCTGCAGGTGTTGCTCCAATTGGGGGGAGTGAATATCCGCAAGGTGAATCAAAAGATGCGCGTCTTTCAATTCGTCCAACGTCGACTGAAACGCGTCTAAGAGATCGGTCGGAATGGCCTGAATAAATCCGACGGTATCGGTGATGATCACCGCGCGTTCTCGCGGAAAACGAAGGCGGCGGGTTGAGGTGTCCAATGTCGAGAACAGGCGATTTTCCGTTTTGACGTCGCTGTGGGTCAGGGCGTTCAATAAGGTTGATTTTCCGGCATTGGTATAACCAACGATGGAGAGAATCGGAATCTGCTGATCGATTCGCCTCGCCCGCCGCTGGGCACGACCACGGGCCAGTGTTTCCATTTCCTGCTCCAGTCGTGCAATTCGGTCACGCGCGCGGCGTCGATCGACCTCAAGGCGCGTTTCCCCCGGACCTCGGCCTCCGATCCCCCCCGTCAGGCGGGATAATGCGGTGCTGCGTTCGGCCAGTCGGGGCAGACGATATCGCAACTGGGCCAGCTCGACCTGAACCTGGGCTTCTCGCGTCGTCGCCCGTTGCGCAAAAATATCCAGGATCAGTTGGGTGCGATCCAACACCTTCATCTCGGTGACCTCTCCAATCGCCTTCACCTGAAGCGGGGTCAGATTCTGATCAAAGATTAGAAGATCGGCCTGCCGCTGAACCGCCTTCATAATCACCTCTTTGATCTTTCCGGCCCCCAGCAGGTATTTGGGATGAAACGATTTCGGACGCTGTATCACTGCCTCAATCGGGTTGAGTTGGGCCGATCGCGCCAATTCCGAAAGTTCTTCGAGCGAGGCCTCCTGATCGACTCGGTTGCTCATCGAGACGCTGATTAAAAGGGCCCGTTCTTTTCGGTCATCCGTGGTATGGGCGCGCTCTTTGGAATCAAATTCGGCCTCTAATGCATTCAAAAACGGCAGAACAGCCAGGTCAACCGTGTGAATTGATTGCGGAGGATGAACCGCATAGATTTTTCCGGCCGGATTTTCCGGAATCAGATGGGCGATAAAAACAAGCCCCGGCAGGCCATCGGGCAGTACGCCAACTGCGGCAATTAAATCGAGCTTCAGCAGGGCCAGATCGGTGAAGTCTTCTTCCGAAAGCGGTTCGTTTTTCAGGTGGGTATGGATCAGCCGGATTCCTCGAAGGCCCCTCTTTATCGGGCGGAATTGGGCGAGATCGGGGATCAAAAGGCCGCGTTCCGATCCAACCAGAATCGCGTAAATCTCCCCTTCACGGCCAACTAAAAGGCCGATTTGCCGGCCGATTTCAAAGGAAAGGGTGGTTAAGGTGCGGGCCAGATCATATGGGAGCAGCTGATCCGATTTGATCTTTCGGTGGCTTAATCGTTTCAGCCGAGCCAGGATACTTTGCTTGAGCCCAAAGGTTTGTCCGTACAGGTTCGTTGCCGTGCCCTCCTGCTTCTAATTGTAACACGTTCTTCCCGCTTTAAAACCCCTTCACAT
>CAZSME010000170.1:0-3252 GCA_964607665.1 uncultured Nitrospirota bacterium
TAAACATTGCCGGAATGACGAATGGAGATGGATAACTCCGTTTCCAGGATTCACCCTTTCACAATAAGAATGAGTGGGTATTCCCTCAATCACCCGGGGGGCCAGTGGAACGGACGGCCTCCCAACAGATGCAGATGAAGATGAAAGACCGTTTGACCTGCGCCCTCACCCGAATTGATTACCGTTCGAAATCCGGTTTCCGCAATCCCTTTTTGCTCGGCCAATCGCGCCAACACCCCGAAAAGATGCCCCAACAAAACCTCATCTTCTTGATTAAGATTAACGAGTGAAACAAGATGTTTTTTTGGGATAGCCAAAATATGCACCGGCGCCTTTGGATTGATATCTTCAAAGGCCAATGACCGATCATCTTCATAGACCATTTTGCTTGGAATCTGTTTATTGGCAATTTTACAAAAAAGACAATCGACCGACATGCTCAACGCGTTCTCCTTTTTCGCGATTGTTTTTCCGCGATACCCGATTGATGCGATCTTTTACCCAGCTCTTCTTCAACCTGTTCTAATGTGATCCCATGATAGCAAAGTGCGACAAGCAGATGGTAGAGAAAATCGGCCGTTTCGTGAATGATCGCCTTTTTATTTTTATTTTTTGCGCTGATCATCAGCTCCCCCGCCTCTTCCATCAGTTTCTTTAAGATCAGATCGATCCCGCCGTTAAAAAGCGCGGCGGTGTACGAGGTTTTGGGTGAAGCGGCTTTTCGTGCAACCAGGGTCTGATAAAGCGTCTTTGTAACCGGCATCTCGGTAAAAAAACAGGATCGGCTTCCGGTATGACAGGCGACCCCCGTCTGATCGACCTTGACCAAAAGGGTATCGAAGTCGCAGTCGGCATACAGGGCGTTAACATATTGAGTGTGACCGGAGGTTTCCCCTTTGTGCCACAACGCCTTTCGGGAACGGCTGTAAAAATGGGTCTCCTGGGTTGCAACGGTTTTTCGCAACGCCTCTTTATTCATATAGGCAACCATCAAAACATCTTTGGTCGTGTTATCTTGAACAACCGCAGGAATCAGTCCATTTACAAACCGGAGTTTCTTAATAATCGCGGAAAGATTCTGAGAGCGAATCGGATAATATTCTGTTTTCATGCCGGTCTGACGGACACTCCCTTGTGGGCCAGATACTGTTTGGCCTGCGCAATCGTATAGGTTCGATAATGGAAAATCGACGCGGCGAGCACTGCGTCCGCGCCGCCGTAATCGATCACCTCAAAAAGATGATCGAGCGTTCCGGCGCCACCCGAGGCGATAACCGGAATGGAGACGGCTTGGGTGACGGCCCGTGTTAATTCAAGATCATATCCGGCGTTTGTTCCATCCTGATCAATACTGGTCAATAAAATCTCTCCGGCGCCCGCCTCTTCCATTTGTTTTGCCCAGGTCACTGCATCAATCCCGGTGGGCCTACGTCCCCCATGACTATACACCTCCCAGCCCCCCCCAACGTGGGGAAGCGAACATGCCGCCCCCGCAGCCGGCGTCCCGGTCGTTGGGGGCGGTGGGTTTGCCGATATCGACTCCCCCTTTATTGCCCCAGATGATCTCTTTGCATCAATCGCAACCACGATTGTTGAACGGCCATACGCCTCTGATGCCGCTTTGACCCGATTCGGGTTTTCAATCGCTGCGGTATTGATCGATACCTTATCGGCGCCGGCTAAAAGCAATGTGTGAACATCTTCAACCGACCGAACACCACCACCAACGGTCAACGGCATAAAGACCTCCTCCGCAGTGCGGCGCACAATATCCAACAAGGTCGCACGACCGTCGGAGGAAGCGGTAATATCCAGAAAACAGATTTCGTCCGCGCCTTGCTGTTGATAGTAACGGGCAATCTCAACCGGATCGCCCGCATCTTTCAAGTTAACAAAACCAACCCCTTTCACCACCCGGCCGCCGGTCACATCCAGACAGGGGATAATCCGTTTCGCCAACATCTATTGAGCAGGCCCCTTGTTTGCGCTTTTCTGAACCAGTGCATTGGCTTCCGGGTACGAAATCTTTCCCGAATAAAGCGCCTTCCCAATAATCGCCCCCTCAATGCCCGGAATTTCATTCAGCCGTTTGATATCATCCAACGTGGTAATTCCTCCGGACGCGATGATCGGTATGTTAAGGCCGGCCATCTCGCGGAAGAGGGCCTCGTTGGGGCCGGCCAGCATCCCATCCTTTTCAATATCGGTCAGAACAATCGCCGTCACACCGATCTCCTTCATGGTCATCGCGAGACGGACCGGGTTTTCCCCTGTGGTCTCGACCCATCCTCGAATCGCGACACGGCCCTGTTTGCAATCGATCCCCGCGATGATCTTTTTCGGAAATTGCTGGATGGCCTTCTCGACCAATGGCCGATTTTGTAAGATCGACGTCCCCAAAACGACCCAGGCGGCCCCGGCCATCAGGTAATTTTCGATCTGTTCCAATGTCCGAATCCCACCGCCTACCTGAACTTCCACCGGAACGGTCTGGATAATCTCACGGATCTGATCAAAATGAACGGGGTGTCCCGCAATCGCGCCATCGAGATCAACAATATGAAGCCGTCGTGCCCCTTGAAGCTCCCATTTTTTGGCCATCGCAAGCGGGGTATCGGCATAGACGGTCGCATGATCCATTTCGCCCTTTGTTAAACGAACCGATTGTTTGTTTTTAATGTCAATGGCGGGAATTAAGATCATCGTGATTTATCCTTGTTTTGCAAAGTTGGCCAGCAGGCGAAGCCCCATCTCCTGACTTTTTTCAGGATGAAACTGACAGGCGAAAAGCAGGCCGCGCGAGATGGCAGATGGGAACGATATCCCATACTCGGTCGTTGTGGCAATATACTGTTCCTCATCGGGAAGACCGTAGTAGGAATGGACAAAATAAAAATAGGAGCCGTCCGGAATCCCCTCCAGCAGTTTATTTTTTGCGCGCACTCGAATTTTATTCCAGCCCATGTGCGGCACCTTCGGCCCATTCTTCGGAAAACGGACAACCTTGCCCGGGAAAATATCAAGGCCCGGGAATGCGCCAAACTCTTCCCCTTCCGTGTAAAGAATCTGCAATCCTAAACAGATCCCAAGGTAAGGCTTTTCGGCCAAAATCGCCTCTCGAATCGGTTTGATCAGACCGAATTGATCGAGGCTTTTCATGCAGGTTGAAAAGGCCCCCACACCGGGGACAACCAGATGGGTCGCGCTCGAAACGACATCGGGGTCGCGGCTAATGATTGCGGATGCCCCCAC
>CAZSME010000171.1:0-3222 GCA_964607665.1 uncultured Nitrospirota bacterium
GTCACGCCGATGGTGATCGAGGAGTCGGCCACGTTAAACGCGGGCCAATGGTAGTCGCCCATATAAAAATCCAGAAAGTCGATCACCTCGCCCATTCGGATACGATCGATAATATTGCCCATCGCCCCGCCTAAAAGCAGTGAGAGGGCGGTGATCTGCCAGCGGTCTTCTTTGGGGGCCTGATAAAACATTACCGCAAGAAAGGTGAGTGCGACAAGGGTGATCCCTGAAAAGAGAATCGCCCGAACCCAGCCGTTTTGGCTGGCGAAAAGACCAAACGCCGCGCCCCGATTCCGAATATAGGTAATCGAAAACAGATCAGGAATGACCGGCAGCGATTCGTGCAGCGCAAAGGCATGATCGATATACGCCTTGCTGATCTGATCGAGGATAAGGATGCCTCCGCCGACGAGGGCAAGAATGAAACGTTTAGTGGACATGGGTGACCAGATCGCAACATCGTTTACAGAGTGTGGGATGGTCTGCGTGCAAACCCACGGTATCGCTAAAAACCCAACAGCGTTCGCACTTTGCCCCTTCCGCAGGCTCCACAGTGATGTTCAGAGTGGTTGCCTCGTGTGATTCGATCAGTGTGACTTGCGAGACGATAAAGAAGGTGGGCAAAAACGCTTCATGCCGCTTTAAGAGTTGGAACTCTTTTGAAGCGGCCAAGATCGTGACCTTTGCTTCCAGAGAGGTCCCAATCATTTTTGCATTGCGTGCTTCTTCAAGTTGTTTAGAAACCGACTCGCGAACGGCGCGCATTTCCGCCCATCGCGCGGCGAAGAGCTCTCCCTGCCGCCGACCACTTTCCAAAAAGGGCATAAGATGGATAGACGGTTCCTTTTTTTCTAACGGCGCTTCCGGTACAAACGACCAGATTTCTTCGGCGGTAAACGAGAGGATCGGGGCCATGAGCCGTGCAAGTGTGTTTACTATGTTATACAGGACTTCTTGCGCCGCGCGCCGCTTTGGGTCATTCGCCGCGGAGGTATAAAGACGGTCTTTGATAATATCGAGATAAAATGCCGAAAGCTCTACCGAACAGAACTGATTGATCGCATGAAAAACAGCGTGAAACTCCATTACACGATAGGCCTGACAGACCTTTTCGGTCAGAAGAGAAAGTCGATCGAGCGCCCACAGGTCTATTTCAAGAAGATCCTCTAGGTGGGCTGGATGGCTTGGAGTGAAGTCGTAAATATTCCCCAAAAGAAACCGGCACGTGTTTCGTATCTTTCGATAGGCCTCGACCAACTGTTGGAGGATCGAATCGGAAATGCGAACATCGTCCCGAAAATCGGTTGCGGCGACCCACAGGCGTAAAATCTCCGCGCCATATTTGTCGGCAATCTCCTGTGGCGCCACGACGTTGCCGGCCGATTTCGACATCTTTTTCCCCTCGCCATCCACGGTAAACCCATGCGTGAGGACGGCGCGAAACGCAGCCTCCTGCCGATCCACTTCAAGAGAAGCCAGTAACGTACTTTGGAACCAGCCGCGGTGCTGATCGGAGCCTTCGAGATAAAGATCGGCTGGCCAGGCTAATTCGGCACGGCGTTTGAGCACAGCGGCATGACTGACGCCCGACTCAAACCAAACATCCAGAATATCGTTCTCTTTTTCAAAACAACTCTTACCACAGGTGAGACAAACCGTTCCCGGGGGGAGAAGTTCGTCCACAGACTTAGAAAACCAGATATCGCTTCCCCCCCCTTGCTCCATTTGATTGGCAATGGAGTCGGCAATCTCTTTAGAGTAACGGGGTTGCCGATTGTCACAGTTTGGATTAGAACAGGTGAAGGCAACAATCGGCACGCCCCATGCCCGTTGACGCGAGATGCACCAGTCCGGCCGATTGGAAACGGCCCCGATCATCCGATCCTTTCCCCATTTCGGAATCCACTCTGTCCGTTCAATCTCGGAAAGGGCCCGCTCACGCAGGTGGGTTTTTTCCATTGAGACAAACCACTGCTCCGTCGCGCGAAAGAAAACCGGATTTTTACATCGCCAGCAATGGGGATAAGAATGGGCCAGCTTTTCTTCCTTGAGAAGCTGGCCGTGTTCCTGTAAGTACGCAAGAATGGCGGGATTGGCCTCAAAAATCTTCATCCCCGCGAATTGTTCTACATCAGATGTAAAACAGCCCTTTTTATCAACAGGGGCATACACGTTCAGTCCATATTTCAGACCGACATCGTAATCGTCCCGGCCGTGTCCCGGTGCGGTATGAACACAGCCGGTCCCCTGATCTTTTGTGACATGCCCGCCCGTAATGATCGGCACGTCGCGATCGAGCCATGGATGACGACAACGGACGGCTTTGGCCAACTCGGTTCCGACAAAAGAATGGATCCGTTTTGTGTCGGATAATCCAAACCCAAACGCCTTCAGACTGTTTTCAACTAAATCCGAAGCCAGAATGAGAGACCCAACCGGTGTTTCGATGAGATCGTAGTTAAAGTTGGGGTGGACACAAATGGCCTGATTGGCAATGAGTGTCCAGGGGGTGGTGGTCCAGATAACGACCGAAGCGTCCTGCGGGAGAAGCCCACTGGACGATGTTACCGGAAACGTTACATAGATAGACGGCGAGGTTTTATCCTGATATTCGACTTCCGCCTCGGCCAATGCGGTTTCGCAGGAGGCACACCAGAGCACCGGCTTTTTGCCCTTATAGACCGAGCCGGCGGCAACGATCTTGCCAAACTCGCGAACGATGGCCGCTTCGTAATCCGGCGTCAATGTTAGATAAGGGTTTTGCCAATCTCCCAAGACACCCAGGCGTTTGAATTCGGCTTTTTGGATCGCGATAAATTTTTGCGCATAGTCCCGGCATCGTTTCCGAATTTCAAGAGGGCTCATCCCCTCGCGTTTCGGGCCCAGCTCTTTTAAGACCTGATGTTCAATCGGCAGCCCATGACAGTCCCACCCCGGAACATACGGGGCCGTGTATCCTTCCATTGTTTTAGATTTGATCACGATATCTTTGAGGATTTTGTTGAGCGCGTGGCCGATATGGATGTGACCATTGGCATACGGGGGGCCGTCATGCAGGATATATTTCTTTTTGCCCTCCCCTTTTTTAAGAAGGCTTTGATAAAGCCCGTCTTGATCCCATTTTGCCAGTAAGGTTACCTCTTTTTCTTTGAGGTTGGCCCGCATCGGGAAGTCGGTCTTGGGAAGATTGAGCGTCGACTGATACTTGTTTTTATTCATAAA
>CAZSME010000172.1:0-3211 GCA_964607665.1 uncultured Nitrospirota bacterium
TCTTCACCACGGTAATAATCTTTAAGATATCCCTCGGCGTAAAGATAGCCGACCTGCTGCATCGTTTCGCTTTGTGGCGTAATCGGATAGGAGATGGCAATGTCCACATTGGCTCGGCGAATCGACTCTTTCGCCGCTTCACTGCCTGTAATAAAGGTCTTTTTGCGAGGGGCATGTAAGATGAGGTAGTCGGGATCAACGACCTTCTGTGCCGCTGCACCCTTTTTTGCTTCCTCTTTAGGAGGGGTGGCCGTTGCGGTAATCACATCCCCCTGTGGATTCGTCTTAACTTCCTCTTCAAGTCCTTCTGCCATCTTTTGTCTCCTTTTTCCAACCTCACCCTATGTTAAGTGGATGAGGTAGGGCTACCGACCCCTCTTGTTCCAGGCGACCCAACGGGTCGACTGTTTTCGCCGGCGGCCGTGCCGCCTACTCTTCGTTTTCGTCCAGACCTTTTTCCAATTCGTGCGTCAGTCCATGACCATGGTGGGCCGTGTCTTCTACAGGCCGCTCAATGTCTGTCCCGGTTAAGTGGGCCCGTTGTGCCCATCCAGATGGGATAATGCCATGTCCATCGTAAAGCGGTTTTACGCCATTCTTTTTAACACGCCGTAACGCCTCCGCGAATTGATGGATCTTTTCCGCATTCACGTTGGGGACCGACATCATTGCGTCTTCGTGTCCTGCCTCGGCACAAAGCGCAATCGTAAAGCAGTTTGTTCCGGCACGAATCATTTTCAAGGTGACGTTGGCAAAATGGCAATGCACCCCGATCAAAATACAGGCCTCGATTTTGTTGTGCCATATTGTCAGGTTCGGGTGGCAGGGGTTAATAACGGCCTCGGGATCGATTTTGGGATAGATCGGCCGATAATCGGGCATGGGAATGATCCGGACCCCGGGAATCTCATGGGCGATTTCAAAGAAGGGGTTGGCTTTTTCCCGTGTATGTTCGGTCCATCCCCAGATCATCAGCGGCCCCGGAAAGAGGGTCGGGTTTTTTCGGGTGAGCATCGCAATGGCTCCGGCCTCCATCGCAGCCTCTTCGGAGACGGTTTCCCCATGCAGTAACCCTTCTCCTTCTTCAGGGAGAGTGACCCCCATAGTCGAAGCGGCGGGGGGCAACAACCCCTCCGGACCGGGTAGCACGCGATAGGTGGACTGTTTCATTGATCTCCTTTCTGTTTCCCGGTCTGAACCGGAAAGTGATTCCGTATGATGGACTATGTTATATCGGGGTATGAATTGGTGTCAAACAAAAAGTTACTATTAAACGGGAGGTTTTTTTAGTATAGTTTTGATCCGATGGCCGATCGAAAACAGATGAGCTGGTGTCTTTATGATTTTGGGAACTCCGCGTTTGCCACGGTGATTGTCACCGTTGTCTACTCCGTTTACTTCTCCGAGGTTGTTGCCAAAGAGGGGGGAATTACCGTATGGGGAAGGGCGCTGGCCTTCTCGATGTTGACGGTCGCGTTCCTTTCGCCGATTCTGGGCGCGCTTGCCGATCTCTCGGGCAAAAAACGGAACTTTCTTATTGTCCTTACCCTGATTGCCGTCTTTTTTACGGCCCTGCTTTATGTTGTCGAAGAGGGCGATATTGTCCGTGGCCTTCTCTTTTTTATACTTGCCAATATCAGCTATAACTTTGCGCTGGTCTTTTATGATGCCTTTCTAAAGGAGCTCACGCCGGCCGATCGGCTGGGACGCCTCTCCGGATATGGCTGGGCGATCGGCTATGTCGGCGGTTTTTTTTCGCTCCTTCTTGTTCTCCCTTTATTAAAGGGATTTTCTGCTGAGGCGCTTCCCCTTGTTCGGCTTTCCTTTGTCGTAACGGCCGTTTTTTTTCTTCTGTTTTCTCTCCCGACGTTTATTTGGGTAAACGATGCTGTCCGACCCTCGGAGACCCCTTCCCTCTCCATGACCGGTTATCTTCGGATTGGTATTCGGAGAATGCGAGACACCATCGGGCATATCAGGAATTTTCGGGAACTGGTCGTCTTCTTCATTGCCTATTTTTTCTATAACGATGCGATTAACACGATTGGGGCCTACGCATCGATTTTTGCCAGTCGAGAGTTGGGGTTTTCTGTTCCCCAGGTGGTGCTTTATTTTATTATTACGCAGGTGAGCGCCGCGGCCGGCGCCTTTTGTTTTGCCCCATTAACTGACCGATGGGGTGAGAAGAAGGTCATATCGCTCACCCTCATTCTTTGGGTTTTTGTCGTGGTTTGGGCCTTTTTTGTTAGGACACAGATCGGTTTTTATGTCCTCGGGCTTTGTGCCGGGGCGATTATGGGACCCACTCAGGCCGCCTCGCGATCGTTACTGGCCCGTTTTGCGCCCAAGGAGAAAAGCGCGGAGTTCTTCGGATTTTTTTCGCTCACTGGCAAGATTTCCGCCTCGTTAGGCCCTCTTTGGTATGGCGAAATGGTGCGACTGACCGGAAGCCAACGATGGGCGACGCTTTCGTTGGGTTTCTTTTTCCTCATGGGACTTTTCGTGTTGCGGCTTGTTAATGAAAAAAAGGGGATCGCGGAAGCGGATCAATGGCATCCGCCGACGGGCGGAAGCGAACAGACCGCTCCCGTTGGTCGCGGTGGGCCATAGAAGCCTCCTTATTATCGTCTGTCTATACAAAAAGGGGAGTTGACTTTTTGAATAAAATTGAATATATTTGAATAAAAAGGAGGGACGATGTCAAAAACCATTACGATGCGAGTGGACGATAGCACATACCAATTGATAAAAACGGCTGCAGACGGCTCAAAAAGAACGATATCCAACTTTTTGGAGTATGCGACGGTTTCTTACCTCTCCCAGGAAGCTTTTGTTGATGATGCGGAGATGGACGAAATCGAGCGCGACAAACAACTGATGCGTCAGCTCAAGAAAGCGGAAAACGAGGTCAAAGAAGGACGATACCGAATTGTCAGATAACTTTCTGATTGCAGAAACGGAAGCCTTTCAAAAACAGATAACGTCCGTTCCATTTAAATCCTTTTACGCAAGAATCAAGGCCTTTGCTTATCCCCAGCTCCGGCAAAACCCATTTTTTGGTATAAACATCAAAAAGTTAAAGGGAGAGTTCTCCGAACTCCATCGTTATCGCTTAGGCCGTCACCGGCTTTTCTACAGGATCGATCAACGCAAAGCGTTGGTTTTTATCCTTGCGATAAAAGATAGAAAAGACGCTTATTAATGCGGTTTT
>CAZSME010000173.1:0-3188 GCA_964607665.1 uncultured Nitrospirota bacterium
ATGGATCGGTTACTGGCCGGCCTGCTCAACTACGCACGCGTTGGACATCGCGACGAGTTAATCCAGACGATCTCGATCCGTACCCTGATTGATGACACCATCCAGTTCATTGCGCCTCCACCGGGGTTTACGGTTCAGATGGGGACGTCGATTGACGCCCTGCCTTCTATCAAAACAACACCGGCCGCGCTCGGTCAGGTCATCCAAAATCTCATCAGTAACGCCATTAAGCACCATGACCGCAAAGAGGGGACGGTTCAGGTCGAAGGCCGCGAGTTGGACGACAAATGGTTTGAACTGATGATCTCTGATGACGGGCCGGGAATCCCAACGCAGTTTCATAACAAGGTCTTCGAACTGTTTCAGACCCTGAGACCTCAGGGGAAAAACGGCCATGACGTGGGGGTGGGACTGGCGTTGGTTAAGAAGCAGATTCAGGCGGCCGGGGGAACCATTGCCATCGAAAGCGGAGTTCCTCGAGGAACAACCTTCCGATTCACCTGGCCAAAAACTTGGCCCAAGAAGCTATAGGGCACCTAAAAAGGCGAACGTAAATGAGACTGTCAAGCCTGGAGGCTATTGTGTCTGTCTTGAATCAGCAAGAGGTTCGGTTCTTGATCGCAGGAGGCCTTGCCGTTGCGGCGCATGGGTATGGGCGGGTGACGTTTGACCTCGATCTCGCAATCCAAATGAAAGACGAAAACATTCGTCGCGCCCTTTATGCCCTGGAATCGCTGGGTTATCGCCCCATACTGCCCGTTGCGGCACAGGATTTCGTCGATACCCGAAATCGAGAACAGTGGGTTCAAGAAAAAAATATGGTTGTTTTTTCGTTGTACAGTGAACAGCATCCCGATACCCCCGTAGACATTTTCGCATCGGAGCCGTTTGATTTTGATGTTGAATACGATCGTGCCCTCATCGGAGAGATTCGGCCCAAACTCCACGCTCGTTTTGTATGTCTGAAAACGCTGATTCGGATGAAAGAAACAACGGGCAGGGAAAAGGATCGTGAGGATGTGCGGCAGCTCAGGATGCTTTTAGAGGACGAAAATGCAAACGCCTGACTACAATACAGAAGAGGCATGGGATCAGAACAGGCGCTCCCAATGGCATACCTTTCGTTCCATGAGTTTGCGCCAGAAGATGGAGGCGGTGGAAGGGATGGCCAATGTCATACGACATTTTAAGAAAATGCGGGCCGAAGGGTCCTTTCGTCCTGCGACCGCCGATAACGAAAAACCGATTGGCAAGCAAACGCGATAAAAAAACATTCACATCGGCCAATCTATAAAAAGGCCGATGCGACGGTGTCGGCGAGCAGCATCCCGTGCGGTGTCAAACAAACCCGAGCCCCTTCGATCGCCAGCAACCCCGCGTCAATCAACTGTCCCGCCGTTTCGGTTCGACTCACAGGATAGTGCAAGATCGTCTGATCGATCCCTTCTCGTTTTCGCAAACCAAAAATAATCCGATCAACCTGCTCCTCCTCACAACTCACCGCGTTGACCTCTTTGACCGGAAGATGGCCCGCCTCAATCTGTTCTAAATAAGAAACGAGCGCGTCGGTATTCTCCTGATGCGTATGGTTGATATAGGAGTGCGCCGAAAGCCCAATCCCTAACGTCTCCCCACGATCCCAGTAAAGCAGATTATGCCGGCAGGCATAGCCCGGCCTTGCAAAGTTAGAGATTTCATACTGCCGATAACCGGCATCTTCCAGGATCGTTTGGGCCAACTGGTATTGAATAACCTGCTCCTCGTCCGAAGGCAGCGTGACGCCATTTTTATGAAAAAGGGTGCCTTCCTCAATCGAGAGGCCATAGAGGGAAAGCGATTCCGGCCCAAGAGAAATCGCCAATTGCAGCGTTTTCTCCCACTCGGAAACCGATTGGTCCGGCAGGGCATAGATCAGATCAATCCCAATATTATTGAAACCGGCCAAGCGTGCCGTTTCAAAGGCCCGGTAAATATCGTGGACGGTGTGGTGTCGGCCGAGCTTCGTTAACTGCTCATCTGAGAACGACTGCACCCCGATGGAAAGACGATTGACGCCCCCTTCATAAATCGCATGAAGATACGATACGGGTTGCGAGCCGTTGGATGTGGGAGCGAAGCGACCTAGCACGCACGGCGTGCGAGAGGGGGAGGCTCCATCCGGCTTTGCCGGTGGAGGGGGTGCGACCCCTGCGAGGGGCGACGCGAGCCCCTGTAATCTAATCGTAGCCGGATGCGCTTCTACGGTAATCTCGACATCCGCTCGAACATGAAAATAACGACGGCAAAACGAGATGATTTCGCTTAACGCTTCAGGGGGATAGAGCGTTGGCGTGCCGCCCCCCAGATAGAGGCTAATAATCTCCCGCTCCCGCAGTGTCCCGAGTTCAACGTGAAGGGCCAGCTCTTTTTGTAATGCCGAAAGGTAACGGCCGGCCCACCTTTCGCGATATCCCTGAATGTTAAAGGCACAAAAGGCGCACCGGGCAATGCAAAACGGGAAGTCGATATAAAGGCCAACCGGGTTCATCTTATTCGTGTTTCCCCGTTTCGGGCCTGATCGAGGAGATGTCGGCACAACGCTTCAAACTCCTTTCGCCGCATCCCTCCTTCCACGCCCCCATCAACCACAGAGAGGGTCTTGGAGTGCACCGGAACCGGCCTCCCATTATAAAAAAACAAAAAGTAGGGCACACCCGCATTATGAAACCGGGAGGCCAGCACCTGTTCTTCATCGATATCCACCTCAAAAAACGAAACCTCCGGCAACGTCTTTTCCTGATCGATCTGCGCGATCACCTTGTCCATCATCCGACAGGGAGGACACCAGATTGCGCCCAATTTGACCACCATCAGACGATCGGCGGTGGAGGCGGTCGTCACGGCGTCAAAATCCCGCTTGGTTAAACGGATTTGGGGAGAGGGCAAAACCGTTGGTTTCGGCGATGTTCCTTCCGGTGTTTCGATAACAGAATCGCTGTATACCAGCAGATTTTGGCCTGTTCCGAACTTATCCACAACCATCCGCATCAGGATAAACCGGCAGCAATACCAACCCTCATGCAGGGAACAATCGTACCGGCGCAGCGATTCGATCTCGATTGCCTCTTTGATCATATAGCATTTCGCCAGATACTCTTTCAGGTCCCACAAGGTGACCTCTTTGATGATTTGGCTCGATCGAAAAATCG
>CAZSME010000174.1:0-3167 GCA_964607665.1 uncultured Nitrospirota bacterium
TACAATAACCAGCCGATTGGCGAGACCTCTCTGGCCTCTCCCAACGATATCGAAGAGGCGATTGCATCGGCGGAGTCGGCCTTTCAATCAACGAGGGCTCTGCCTGCTTTCCGGCGTGCGGAGGCCCTCTCCCAAATTGCAAACGGGTTGAAAGAGCGGCGCGAAGAGATCGCCAAAATGATTACGCTCGAATCGGGAAAGCCGATTACCGATGCCCGGGCCGAGGTGAATCGCGCGATCAACACCTTTCAAATCGCCTCCGAAGAGGCCAAGCGGATTGGTGGAGAGATGATCCCGTTTGACCTGATGCCTGGATCAGAGGGCCGATTCGGACTGACACGCCGTGTTCCAATCGGGCCGATTGTCGGGATATCGCCGTTTAATTTCCCGCTCAATCTTGTCGCGCATAAGGTGGCCCCGGCCATTGCCTCCGGCAATCCGATCCTGCTGAAACCGGCGCCGAAAACACCGCTGACCGCGCTTCTGCTCGCGGAGATCATCGCATCGGTCGGCCTGCCAGAAGGTTCCGTCCAGATTTTTCCCACAACAAATGAGCGGGCAGAACAGATGGTGTCTGATCCACGAATCAAGATGTTGAGCTTTACCGGATCGGCCAAGGTCGGTTGGCATCTTAAAGAAAAGATCAATAAAAAACGGGTTATCCTGGAACTGGGCGGAAATGCGGGGGTGATTATTCGTGCCGATGCCGATCTTGCGTATGCCGTTACGCGCTGTGTGGTGGGCGGTTTCTCGTATGCCGGACAGGTCTGTATTTCGGTGCAACGGATTTACATAGAAGACGATATTTATCAGCCGTTTTTAGATCGTTTTCTGCCGGAGGTAGAGGGATTAAAGGCAGGAGACCCGCTGGAGGAGACGACAAAAATCGGATCGATGATTGATGCCTCTGCCGCGGAACGGGTTGAACGGTGGATCGGCGAGGCGGTTGCTTCTGGCGCGACTGTTTTGACCGGCGGAAAGCGATCGGGGAACTGGATCGAGCCGACCGTCCTTTCCAATACCACCCCAACGATGAAGGTGCAGTGCGAAGAGCTCTTTGCGCCGGTGGTAACGGTTTCCCGTTATCGACATCTTTCGGATGCGATTGCCGCGGTGAATCAATCTTCGTATGGGTTGCAAGCCGGCCTGTTTACAAAAAATATCAACGAGGTTTTTAACGCGTTTGATCAAATCGACGTGGGAGGTCTCATCGTCAACGATGTGCCGACCTATCGCATCGATCATATGCCGTATGGCGGGATGAAAGAATCGGGGGTGGGCCGCGAAGGGCTGCGCTATGCCATTGAGGAAATGACCGAGTTAAAATTATTGGCGTTAAACGTAAGGTAGCACGGGGAACAAATGTCAAAACGGCGCGCTAAAATTGTATCTACATTGGGACCGGCTTCTGAAGGGAAGATTCCGGAGCTTATTGACGCCGGTGTTGATCTGTTCCGACTTAATTTTTCGCATGGGAGTTATGAGGGGCACGGAAAGGCCATCGACGCGATTCGTCGCGCCTCATCGAAATTGGGGAAGCCGGTTGCGATTTTACAGGACCTTCAGGGGCCGAAGGTTCGAATCGATTCCTTAAAGGCCCCCTCCTATCGTTTGGCAAGAGGGGCGATCTTTACACTGCTGTCGCAACGCGTGGTCGGCGATGAAACCTGCGCCTCGACTCAACATCGTACGCTTTATAGAAAGGTGGCGTTAAACGATACGATTTTATTAAACGATGGTCAAATTTCTCTTCGTGTTATCGAAATATCCGGTCAACGGATTATCTGCCGCGTGATGGAGGGGGGAATCCTGGAGCCGCATAAAGGGGTCAATGTTCCGGGGAGAGATTTAGGCATGCCGGCGGTGACTCGAAAAGACTGGGACGATCTTCTGTTTGGTTTGGAGCGGGGTGTTGATTTTGTGGCCCTCTCGATGGTCCAACATGCTAAAGATATAATCTCGGTTAAAGAGCGGATTGAGAAAGAGGGAAAGATGACCCTCGTGATTGCCAAGCTGGAGATGTCCGCGGCCATTTCCAATATTGACGCGATTTTACGGGTAGCCGATGGGGTGATGGTCGCGCGTGGCGATCTGGGGGTCGAGTTTCCTCCGGAACAGGTTCCGCTTCTTCAGAAAGATATCATACGGAAAGCCAATTTGGCGCAAGTCCCGGTGATTACGGCGACACAGATGTTGGAGTCAATGGTAGCGCACACCCGTCCCACCCGCGCGGAGGCCTCGGATGTGGCGAATGCCGTTTTGGATGGCACCGATGCGCTGATGTTATCGGCGGAAACGGCGACAGGGTTGCATCCTATCGATGCGGTTCGGATGATGGATCGGATTATTACCGCGGCTGAACGACGGCCTTCGATGATAGACAACAAAATCATGGCAGGCCTTTCGGTCTCCGAAGCGGTCAGTAAGGCGGCCTGTCTTTTAGCCAGCGAAATGGACGCGAAAGCGATTGTGACCTCCACCCTTTCGGGTGGCGCGGCCCTTCGCCTCTCAAAGTACCGTCCTCAGGTTCCAATCATCGCCTTTGCTCCGTTTGAGGAAGTCGAACGACGGATGTCGCTTTATTGGGGCGTGCAATCAAGACGGATTCCAATGCGCGCGCGCAACCACGATGTTTTGAAAGAGATGATTGAGAAAATTAGACGAGAAGGGTTTGCAAAAAAAGGGGAGTTGCTTGTTTTCGTTGCGCAATCCCCGCATGTGAAAACAATCCCCACCGATTTGATTAAGGTCTATCAAGTGCCTTAACAGGGTAACGATTGTAATTTGGGAAAGAAAACAGACAGCAGAACCAAAGAGATACAACCCCGTAATCTTACAATCACGGGGTTGTGAAGCAGAACCTCTTGAGCTTGTTTTCGCTCATGAGGGGTGTTTCTTCCTAGACAGCAGCAGCAACAGCGGTCACTTTAGCCGCTTGTGGTCCCTTGGCGCCAGCTGTAACTTCGAACTCAACGTCCTGACCCTCTTGAAGGGATTTAAACCCTTCTGCCTGAATCGCGGAAAAATGAACAAATACATCTTGTCCATCTTCCTGCGTAATGAATCCATATCCTTTGCTGGCGTTAAACCACTTTACACGACCTTTCGGCATTCCTAATCCTCCTTAACTAACAAATTTGTATCCTGCCTTGCTGCCGCAGCCTTGA
>CAZSME010000175.1:0-3139 GCA_964607665.1 uncultured Nitrospirota bacterium
CTGAGGATTTGGTTGACTAAACGTTGCTCAAACGACTCGATCGTACTCTGTTGATCATTGGCAGCGTCCGACTCTTCTTTATATGTGTTCTGTGATGTCGCGGAGTTCAAAAGCCATCCCCCATGCAACGGATTACCCCCAAAGGCCGGATTCACCGGCTCATAAACCAGTTCAGTTGCTCGAACGGCTTCCGGCTCGAATCCGAGGATAAAGCTAATAAAAACAGCAAGGATAAATATCTTTCTTTTCACGATGGGTCTTTTGTCTCGTTAAAAATCTGTCCCTGCAGCTGACGCATCAGTTGAAGTCTTACCAGATATCGTTGCGTTGCCTCAACCCCTTCTCTTACCATCTCATCCATCTCGCGATGTTGGCGCTGCAGCACGGTCTCGTAGACACGGTTAGAATAGACTTCAATAAAGATCGAACTTCCCCAACGAGGACTGGCCTGTTCTGTAATAATAATCTCACTATCCGCGGCCTGTCCCGACACCTCCCACAGACTGGCAAATCGTTCGTAAAACTCGTGGCCGACCCTTGTTTGGGTCTGATCCAGAATCAAGTGACCGATTTGAATCTCGGTCGATTCGGCGGAGGCGACCCCACCCCAAAAAAAAGCAACAGAGACGAACATGATGAGGAGGGTTTTTCCTATGGGCATTCTTTTAAATAAAAAATAATATAACAGAGCAGGCACTGTACCTTACCTTTGAGAAAGAACGCAAGCGTTATCGGCGCTTGTCCAATCCCGTCACAACGAACTCCCTCATTTTTGAAATAGGGGAGGAATTGTACAATAAAACCTATGGAATAGCATTGTTCGAATCGGACAAAAAATAGTTCAAATCGGACAAAATAAATTGCCTATTGTTTAGGCAAAAATCCTGAGACACGTGTCTGTCCGATTCAATTACTCGACCGCATTGTGTATAATCGCCTCCATCATGCGAACAAAGAAGTGGCCGCCGAAAAAAAATCGTTCCCACGCCTCCCACGCAAAAAAGATCGAGCCGATTTTGGGCCGATTCCGAGGACATCGTAAGGGATTCGGCTTTGTCATTCCGGATAAGCCGGGAGAAAAAGATATCTTTATCGGTCGAAGAAAGACGGGAGAGGCGATGGATGGAGACCGGGTTTCTGCCCGTATCGATTTTATTAAAGAAGGCGGATTACGCGAAGGAACAATCGTCCAGATTTTAGACCGGGCCCATCATCAGGTCGTGGGCCTGTTTGAACAGGACAATGTTGTAAAAGAAAGAGGGGGATATTGTGGCCGGGTCGTTTCATCCAACACCCGAATTGTGCAAGAGGTGTGCATTCCCACCGGAAAATCGCTTTCCGCGAAAAACGGCGACGTCGTTATCGCCACGATTAAAAAATACCCATCGAAGCGCGGCGGGGCCGAAGGGGTGGTGCTTCAAATACTGGGTAAAATCAACGACCCCAAAATCGATACCCTCATGGTGGCCGCGTCCAACGCGCTTCCACCCGACTTCCCTCCATTAGCCCACAAAGAGGCCGATGCGGTTCCACGACAGGTCAGCGGGCCGATGCGCGAAAAACGAGTTGATCTGCGGGAGATGAAAACCGTTACGATCGATGGCGAAAAGGCGCGCGACTTTGATGACGCGATCTCCATTGAAAAGACAAAAGACCGGTTCCGGCTTTTTGTCCATATCACCGATGTCAGCCACTATATTGTTCCGGGCTCTGCGCTCGACCGCGAAGCGTATCAGCGGGCAACCTCGGTTTATTTCCCCGATGCGGTTTATCCGATGTTCCCACCGAAACTTTCAAACGGCATCTTGAGCCTCAACCCGAAGACCGACCGACTGACCCTGACGGCAGAAATGGAATTCGACCGAAATGGAAATCAAATTGGTTACAAACTGTATGAAAGCATCATCCGAAGCGATGAGCGAATGACCTATACGGCCGTGCGAGCCATCCTCGAAGATAAAACACCGGCCCTTTTGGAGCGATACGCCCCGCTGCTCAAATCATTGGAAACGATGCAGGCGTTGGCTGAGCTCCTTCGGAAAAAACGTCTCGCGCGCGGCAGTCTTGATTTTGATCTTCCCGAGCCGTCCATTGTGTTGAGTCTCACCGGTGAGATCATGGATGTGATCAAAGAGGAACGCAATGTCGCGCATCGGCTGATCGAGGAGTTCATGCTGGCTGCGAATGAGACGGTGGCGCATCATATAACGCATCTTAAGATTCCTTTTCTCTACCGCACGCACGATCCGCCGGACCCCCAGAAAATCGATGCATTAAACGACCTGATTCAATCGTTCAGTCTGACCCGTCCTAAAACAAAAACCGATAAAACGCCGCATAAGGCGCTTTCGGCCGTCTTGGAGCAGGTTCGAGGACGGCCGGAGGAAAAGCTTTTTAATGAGACCCTGTTGCGATCGATGAAACAGGCCCGTTATTCCGAAAAAAACACCGGCCATTTCGGCCTGGCCTCCGAGGCGTATACCCATTTTACTTCGCCCGTCCGACGTTATCCCGATCTGATTGTTCACCGTTTATTGAAACAGACCCTTCATGCACGAAAATCAGGGGTTATGCCGCTATCCGAAAAAGAGAAGGCGCGGTGGGCGCAACTCCTTCCGGAGATGGCCGTGCACACATCGGATCGGGAGCGGGTCGCCGATGACGCGGAACGAGAAGTGATCAAACGAAAAAAGATCCGTTTCATGGCTGACAAAGTCGGTGAGACATTCAGCGGGTTTATCTCGGGTGTTGCCTCGTTTGGTTTCTTTGTTGAGTTGAGCCCGTTCTTTGTGGAAGGTCTTGTACCCCTATCAACACTCCCTGATGATTATGTTTACGACGCGCGTTACCACCGTTTTGTTGGAAGACGTCGGGTGTTTCAATTGGGCGATCCGGTAGATGTTCTGGTCACACAGGCCAGTTTGGAAACGCTGGAGGTGAGTTTCATCCTCATTTCCAGTCTTCTCCCCTCTCCCCCTCGTGGGAGAGGGCTAGGGTGAGGGGGAAGTAAGCATCGTTATCGGATTTGTACAATGCAGAGAAGCATTGGAAACATATAGGCCTCCGTATGCGTCCGTTCAGAGCATGTCCCCAAGGGGATTCGAACCCCTGTTACCGCCGTGAAAGGGCGATGTCCTGG
>CAZSME010000176.1:0-3122 GCA_964607665.1 uncultured Nitrospirota bacterium
GTCATGCCGTTCGGCAATGCCAATGTGGATCGTGTTCCTCGGCTGGGCATAGGGATTAAACCGCTGATACCGGAACCAGTGACCCGTGACATGCATCGTATGGGATTCATTGACCGCCACGACCAGATTCCGAATCACGATCGGATCCCCCAGATAGGCCGTTACAAGCGGCGTATCGGGATCGCCATGCACCAAACTACTAAACACCAAAGAGGGATCGGGGTTCACCGCCAATCGGCGATTAAACGGCGCCACCCGCATATTGAGCGCCCCTCCGGTGGTATGGGTCCCCCCATTTAAGTACGGGTTGGACGTCAGCATAATATTCTTCTGCTTTTCAATCGGGTAGACCAATGTGTTGGCCGCCGCCGCGGCCTGTTCGAGCAGTTCCGGCGGATTCCCCGTTGTGACCGTATTGGCCGTCGAGAAGAGCGTATCCTGAATATGAAGAACGATCTCTCGGAAACTGCCGGTCGCATCGGCCGAGTGCGGCTCATTGGTATGGACATCCACCACATATCCGCTTCGCTTCAGCTTGCCGGTCTTTGGGTCATGATAGGTCGAGCCGGGAGGCTCAACGATCGTGCTGCCAAAGGCCCCATGCTGCCAGGAGATATTCCCAAAGGCATGATCGTGCCAGTAGGTTGTTCCCAGGTCCACATCCGGGTAGTACCGGTAACGGACATACTCGACGCTCACAATCTCGCCTTCCTCATGCGTATAAGAAAGCGGCGTCGTAAACTCGATCTCGTTTCCGTTAATCGCTTTAATGCGGCGGATTTCAAATGTATCCACCTGCTCCATGCCGATAGCCAGGTTGGTCCCGACGTGATATCGGGCCGCCTTTTTCTCATCGGTGACCACGATATAATTCTTCCCCGCCTTCGCCTTTTTGGCAATCTTCGCGTTCATCGGCGGCGGAAGACCGTGTCCCCCCTCGTGGCCGTCATTGGCCAGCTCGTCTTTATAAGGCCGAACCGCCTGCTCATAAGAGAAGCCGGAGATCACCCCATCGGAGGCCTGATTATCAAACTGCCACATATGGGAATGAATATTCAGCTTACTGGAAAACCCGTTTTCCGGGTTGTCCCGCCAGGTGGAGGTGAGGATTACATCGATGCAGTCGTACACATTGGCACGATAAACCAACGGAATCCGTTTTTCGGGATTCTTCATAACGTCATCCATATCTTCCATCAGGATATAGATCAGACCATCCTCATCGACAACGGGCGGATTCTTACCATCCCCTCGGGCCAGGGTGATCGGCAATTGCCCCGTGGCCTGAATCCGATAAAACTTTCGTTCCGCCGGGTTATCGCTCTGCCTCGGACAAAGGGACCAGGGCCCTTGCTCTCCGGGGCGTGCCGGACGAACCGTCTCGATACCGGCAACCCCGCCGCCAACCTCTTTTCCTCCCGGTTCACTGTACGGATTAAAGCCGTCCTTAACAATATCGCCGCCATCTTCTATGTTAAACGGCTCCAGCCAGGGGGCCGGACCATGATTTCGGGCAAACGGGGGCCTTTTGCCAAAATGGGGCTGCATATGCGGCCAGGCCAACTTCCCGGTCTTGGCGTCAAAAGCGATCTTGCGTCGCTTCCCCGGGCCCACATCAATCCCCATATGTTGCGCGGGTGGCGTATATCGCGGCCACTTTTGTGTGGTCTCCCGTTCGGTCATCGCCAACGGACCTTTTGGGGAGTCGTTCCATGTCCAATCCCATACCGTTGCATCGTGGGCTAATGTTTGACCTCGTTCATCGTCGGTATGACCCGGCCGACCTTGCGTGGGGAGCATCGCCGTCACCCAGTCTTTAATCGAAACCTGTGCCGGGTTTGCGGAAAAGTCGGTTTTATCTTTTGTAATTTCCCACGACTTTCCAAACCAGTCGACCTTCTTTCCAATGAGCGCGGTCGAATCAACGGCCGGTTGCCGCATACCCGCCCGATCGGGAAGCTCGGCAAGCGGCTTCATAATATCCTGCTGAAAGCCGGGGATTTGAAGCGTGTTATAGACGCGCCAGAAGCTCCACATCCCTGCCACGTAATGGTGTGCGACATGGCAGTGGAACAGGAAGTCGGCCGCAAGATGCTGGCAGAGACCCGAGCCGCACTCCGGTTCCAGATCAAAAACCTGTTGCGGTCCGATGACCTGCACATCCACCCGTTCGCTATTTTCACGCATCGGGGGGAACTTCACAGGGCCCCCACGCCCCGCATCAAAAAGGCTGGCCTTTTCTGCCTTGGGATCACGAGACCAGCGGATGGTCCCGCCGTGAGGATGATGGGAATGAAAGATATCCGATCCGCCATGCACCAGACGAAACTTGGCCGGATCTCCAAGGTAAGATCGCGGAATCGGCGTCCCCGGATCGCCAAAGGTGTAGGAGCTGTAGGCCTCCGCCTCATCTTCAAAGTTAAACCGCGCCTTTTGGAGCGCCAGATTGTTTGTTCCAAACGGCTCGCTCCGATAGTTTAACGCGCGCGCGCCAGGGCGATAGGCATCGGAAATCGGATCCCGCTGCGGCAACATCTCCCCGTTTTTGGAAAGCGGCCGAAACGCCTCGTCCCCAATCTCGTGATACATAATCACAAATTCCCGAAAATCGGCTTGATCGTTTGAATCGACGATCATCGCCTCCCACCCGGACGTTAGCGGCGCCCCTGTGAAGGGGTCCAGATATTTTGATCCGGCCGGTTCAATAACGAACGTTCCGACCAACCCCAATCCGGTTTGGAGCCGATGACCATGGCTGTGGAACGTCAGTCCCCCTTCCTGCATACCGGGGTCGATAAACCACTCATAGGTCTGAGTTTTCCCCGGCAAAACCGATGTGTCGGGGTTCGAGGCGGTTGCCGGCTTACCGGTTTTCTTGATCAACATGCTGGAGCCATGAATATGGAGACCCACCGGCTCTTCATCCGCAATCTGATTTGTTAATGTGATGATCACGCAGTCGCCCGGGTTGGCCCGAATCACCAACGGGGTAATCAAATCGCCCTGGCTTCCCACCGAGGCGCCGCCGCCGTCATATTCTTTTTCCCGTGCCGCGGCATTTTGGGCTTCTTCCGCGCGAACCGCTTCCAGATTCTCCGTTAAGGTGTACATATACCCCGGAT
>CAZSME010000177.1:0-3109 GCA_964607665.1 uncultured Nitrospirota bacterium
CCTGATTGATGACGCCGTCCACTTGGTTGACCCTCCACCGGGGTTTACGGTTCAGGTGGCCGCCTCGGTAGACACACTGCCTTCCATCGAAACCGCGCCCGCCGCGCTCGGTCAAATCTTCCAAAACCTCATCGGCAACGCCATCAAGCACCACGATCGAACGGAGGGGACGGTTCAGATCGCCGGCCGCGAGTTAGACGACACGCGGCTTGAGTTTGCGGTGTCCGATGACGGTCCGGGGATCCCCACGCAGTTTCATAACAAGGTCTTCGAACTGTTTCAGACCCTCCGGCCGAAAGGGAGTAACGGCCACAACGACGTGGGGGTGGGCCTCGCGTTGGTCAAGAAGCAGATTTACGCGACCGGGGGAACCATCACCATCGAAAGCAACGATGCGCGAGGGACAACCTTCCGGTTCACCTGGCCCAGAACCTGGCCCACGAGAAAAACATGAACGGGAGACCCTGCTTTTTTACGCGACTTTTACAGGGAACGTGTTGAATCAAAATCCAGGCAGTCCAGCCACGTTGCCAGAGGGACGATCTTGATCCCGGAGATCTCCTGCGACCTGGTAACATCCCGAACCAACTGCCACGACGCAACAGGGCAAATCCGTTGATGAAGGTACGATAAAGAGGCACTCAGACGATCGTCGCCTGTTTTCACCTCAATGCACCAGAAAGGGCGACGGTTCAAGGTCACCACAAAATCAACCTCGCGTTTCTCCCGGTCTCGGAAATAAAAGAGGTCCATCCTTTTTCCATAGGCATCCCGGGCCGCCTGGACATATTTCAGGAGGGCGCATGCAACAAGGTTCTCCAGCACAGCTCCCTCCGGATTGGGCGAAGAAACAGAAGCGGCATCATAAAAATAAACCTTGGGCTCTTTTCGCAGACTTCGGGCCAATCCCGCAGCGTATGGAGGAACAAGGAACACCACATAAAGGATTTCCAGCAAATGAACCCATGCCTTGACGGTGGCGGGCGCCACGCTCAAATCCTGGGCCAGGTTCGCACAGTTCAAAGGGCCGCCCACCCGTTCCCGAAGAAGCTCAATTAAAAGCTTCAAGCCCCTCACGGAATTGGAACGACTCAAATCCCTCAAATCTTCTTGAACCACTAAATCCAATCGATCGTTCCTCAGTCGTTCCGCATCGTTTGGATTTAAAAAAGCTTCTGGAAATCCCCCCGTCATCATCAGACGTTCCAGACGCTTCTCGGGGGACCCTTTCCCCAAAAAAAGCTTCGACTCCGCCAAATCAATGGGATGCAAGCGGTACGTGTAGCAACGGCCGGTCAAGGCATCCCCCTCGTGGCGCAAGGTTTCCAGCCGGGCGCTGCCGGTTACCAGGAGGGCCGGTCGGTTGTGAAACGCGTCGGCCACACCCTTCAAGAAGTTTTTCCAGTTCACGTATTTGTGCAACTCATCGAGGACAACCAAGGGAACATCCTTGGGCCAGGCCATATCCCGGATTATTTTCTGGTCTCGCCGAATATCCCAATTCAGATATTCCCCCCGGCCTCCCAAAAGGGATTGGGCCAGCGTCGTCTTTCCCGCCTGGCGGGGACCCGACAAGAGAACCATTTTTTTGGCCAGATCTCGTCCCAAAACGTCGGTTAAATAACGCATAAGAGTACGACTATTATAAAGGCAATTTCATTTTTGTCAATACCAAAATGAAATCGACTCCAAGGCTACGGCAACGGCTTCTGAGTGGATGGGACCTCTTGCACCCCCCCCTCAGCTCCCTTGCCAGAGGAGAATAGAGATCGGAATGGAGGTTGGGGCCTTTCTGCTTTTTTCATAACGGGTTGCTGCATACGTTACCGTAGCCCTGCAGCCATTTCCTTGACAATATATACCAACCGGTATAGCCTTCATACAGGAAAAGGAGCCACGTCGATGGCGCCGCATCAGAACGAAGAAAAAGCAGGACTTGAGGACATTCAGCGCCGATTGGAACAGGAGACAGCCGCCCGCATCCAGGCAGAGGCGATTGCAGAAAATGCAACGCGGCGCATCGCTAAATTAGATGCCTACCGGCAGATTGTGGAGTCCCTGGACTATACCTGCCTGACCTTAAAGCCGGATGGAACAATCTTAAGCTGGAATGCCGGTGCCGAACGGATGTTCGGCTATTCCGCGGACGAAATGGTTTTAAAAAAGTCGGTCGCCGTTCTTGCGCCGGAAGACAAACGTGCGGAGCTGCGCGACATTATTCAACGTGTAACACAACACGGGGAACGGATCGATCCCATCGAGACGGTGCGGCTGCATCGAGACGGACATCGGATAGACGTCTTTCTGAGCGTTTGTCCTATCCGGGATGATGCCGGCCGGATTGTTGGCTTTGCGGGTATCGCTCGCGACATTACCGAGATGAAGCAGGCCGCACGGCACCGGGAGCAACTCCTCGCATCGCTCGAATACGCGAATCGAGAGCTGGAGGCCTTTTCGTCTGCAGTCGCCCACGATCTGCGTTCACCCCTTCTGGCGGTCAAGAATATCATCGATTGGCTGCGCGAAGACCTGCACGAGAAGTTAACAGGCGAGTCGGTTCGGCATATGGAGCTGCTCGTCGATCGGGTCGATCGGATGGATCGGTTACTGGCCGGCCTGCTCAACTACGCACGCGTTGGACAACGCGACGCATTGATTCAAACGGTCTCGGTCCGCACCCTGATTGATGACACCCTCCAGCTCATTGCGCCTCCACCGGGGTTTACGGTTCAGGTGGCCGCCTCGGTGGACACACTGCCCTCCATCGAAACCGCGCCCGCCGCGCTCGCTCAAATCTTCCAAAACCTCATCGGCAACGCCATCAAGCACCACGATCGAACGGAGGGGACGGTTCAGATCGCCGGCCGCGAGTTAGACGACACGCGGCTTGAGTTTGCGGTGTCCGATGACGGTCCGGGGATCCCCACGCAGTTTCATAACAAGGTCTTCGAACTGTTTCAGACCCTCCGGCCGAAAGGGAGTAACGGCCACAACGACGTGGGGGTGGGCCTCGCGTTGGTCAAGAAGCAGATTTACGCGACCGGGGGAACCATCACCATCGAAAGCAAAGATGCGCGAGGGACAACCTTCCGGTTCACCTGGCCCAAAA
>CAZSME010000178.1:0-3104 GCA_964607665.1 uncultured Nitrospirota bacterium
TCGCGCCGGCGCGATTCAGCAATTATCGATTTGGGGAGAACGTGTCGGGGCCGAGGTGCTCTCTTCCACGCCGGGCGCGGATCCGGCCGCGATCGCGTTTGACGCGGTATCGATGGCCATCGCCCGAAAGATCGATCACCTGTTCGTTGATACCGCGGGACGCCTTCAAACCAGCCACAATCTGATGGAGGAATTAAAAAAGGTGAATCGGGTGATTGGAAAAGCGCTCCCGGGCGCGCCGCATGAAAAAATTTTGGTTTTAGATGCTACCACCGGACAAAATGCCTTATCCCAGGCAACGCTTTTTCATGATGCGATTGGGGTCAGTGGAATGATTCTAACGAAACTGGATGGCACGGGACGCGGAGGGATTCTGATCCCAATCGTCGAAACATTACGGGTGCCAATCCTTTATCTGGGGATGGGGGAAGGGGCGGACGATCTTTTGCCGTTCACCGTCGATCCCTTCATCGAAGCCCTCTTTGAAGAAACGTAAGGGATTTATGATTTAAGATTTTCGATTTCCGATTTTAAACCTTAAATCATAAATCGTAAATCTTAAATCAGCCAATCTGTTGCTCGGCAATCGAGGCCAAATGCTTCGCGGTCGTTGACAGAGCCGCCGGATCATCCCCTTCCACCATAATCCGCAAGAGATTTTCTGTTCCCGAATAGCGAACCACCAACCGGCCGCTTCCGTTCATCTGGGATGTATAATGGGCAATCGCCCTTTGCAATTCCGGTATCTCCTTCAGGGGTTGTTTTTTTCGTACCTTTACGTTCAGGGTGACCTGTGGAAGCAGGGGTGTCGCGAGGGTCAATGTTGAGGCCGGTTTTCTGCTCTGACGCATTAAAGACAACAGCTGTACCGCACTAATCGGGCCATCTCCGGTTGTGTTGTAATCAAGAAAAATCATATGGCCGGAAGGCTCTCCTCCCAGGTTGTATCCCCCCGAGACCATTTTTTCCAGCACATATCGGTCTCCCACCGCGGTTCGAACAACAGAAATCCCCGATGCGCGCAGGGCCTTCTCCATGCCGGTATTGCTCACCTCGGTGGTCACCAACGCATTTCCCGCTAAATTTTTATTTTCATAAAGGTGAAGGGCAAAGGCGGCCAGAACGGCCTCTCCCGGCACGACCGCCCCTTGTTCATCCACAAAGACGGCCCGGTCGGCATCGCCATCGTAGGCAATGCCGATGTCGGCTTGATGAAAAAGAACCGCCTTTTGCAGGTCGGCGGGATAGACCGCGCCACAGTTCATGTTGATATTGGTCCCGTTTGGCGTGTTATGCAGGACAATGACGTCCGCGCCCAACTCCCGAAGAACGGTGGGCGCCACTTTATACGCCGCCCCGTTCGCGCAATCGATCACCACCCTGAACCCCTGGAAGTCCAGCCCTTTTGGAAGGGAATTTTTTACAAACTCAATGTAGCGGCCCTCGGCGTCATCCACGCGATGGGCCTTGCCGATATCGTGCGCGGTGGGACGGATATGATCGATCTCTCCGGAGATAATTAACTGCTCAATCTCCGCTTCCATCTCGTCGGGAAGCTTCATGCCGTTTTTTGAAAAAAACTTAATGCCATTATCCTCAAACGGGTTATGGGAGGCAGAGATCATAATCCCCGCGTCGGCGCGGAGGGATCGGGTGAGAAACGCAATCGCGGGTGTCGGCAGCGGCCCAACGAACAGGACGTCCACGCCAAACGAGCAGATTCCCGCGGTTAAGGCCGATTCCAGCATATAGCCGGAAAGGCGGGTGTCTTTACCGATCACAATCCGGTGCTGCCCCACCTTATGTTTAAAGATATGGGCAGCGGCCCGGCCCAGCTTCATTGCCATCTCGCCGGTCATCGGATCGATATTGGCGGTTCCGCGGATTCCATCGGTTCCAAAAAGTGTTCTCATTAATAGACCTTTTGGGCAGGTTACTGTATTCGATCATCTGTTGTCAAAACGACGTGAACCGTCGTTCAGGGGCCCAAAAATTGCGGAAGGGCCTGCTGATTTTTACCCGAAGTATTATTCGTTCTTTGTTAATACCCGGACCATTTCTCGATGAATCTTCCCGTTCGTAGCCAGAATTTCCGGACGATCGATTGAAAACGGTTTTCCTGAAAAATCGGTTACCCGTCCGCCGGCTTCGGTCAGGATCAGAAACCCCGCGGCGGTATCCCATGGTTTTAGGTCGAGTTCCCAGAAGCCGTCGAAGCGGCCTGCCGCGACAAAGCAAAGGTCGAGCGCGGCCGATCCCATTCTTCGAATCGCCTGCGCCTCCATCAGAAACCGGACAAAGTGATCCACATTATTTTTAGGCTCGGTCCGAAGATTATAAGAAAAGCCGGTGACCAAAAGTGATTTTCGGAGGCGGGAGGTGGACGAGACCGCCAGAGGCCGATTGTTCAAAAAAGCCCCTTTCCCCGCCTCCGCATAAAACAGTTCCTTATGGATGGGATCGTAAATGACGCCGAGGACGATTTTACCCTTAAACTCGACCCCAATCGACACGCAAAAATAGGGAAAGCCATGGGCATAATTCGTCGTGCCGTCCAGAGGATCGATGATCCAGCGATAGGCCGAGGAGGTCATATGGTTATGTCCTTCCTCGGCCAGGATTTGATGGTCTTTGAAGTGGGTTTTAATCTCGGACACAATGGTCTGCTCGGAAAGGATATCGATCTCTGTTACGAGATTGAAGTCGCCTTTATAAGCAATGACCCGTTTTTTGGCCAAGCCCTCTTTGAGGATCTTCCCCGCTTTTTTAGCTGCGGAAAGGGCCACCTTCCTTATTCGGACCATCTCTTCCATCTCAATCCCTACTTGATCTTACGGATCCAAGCCTCCTGTTCAAACGAGGTGTTATTCTAGCACATCGTGTCTTATAGTTCTCATCTTTTACAGCGGCCATATATGGGCATCAGGAGGCCTGTTTTATTGACAGTTGAGGTGAAATTGTATAGACTGTAGCTTGTCAGGCTGTTCGTTACAATCAACTCCGAGGCGTGATGTCGGCGCCCCGAAAACCATAAAGAAAGATATTTAGGATGGCAGAACGTGTCGGGCGTTTGCTCGTAAGTGCGAAATTATTAACGGAGGAGC
>CAZSME010000179.1:0-3088 GCA_964607665.1 uncultured Nitrospirota bacterium
GGATGATTTCTTTGCCAACCGTAAATTTTTCTCTCAAAAAACATCAATGCTATTAGAGACGCTTTCCGAAGGCCTTACGTTTGATGACGTTGTCCTGATCCCCGCGCGTTCTGAGGTCGTACCGCGTGATGTCCTTTTGGAAACCCATTTAACACGTCATATCCCAATTCAAATCCCGCTCGTCAGCGCCGCGATGGATACCGTTACCGAGGCGCAATTGGCCATCGCGCTGGCCCAGGAAGGGGGTATGGGGATTATCCATCGGGCGATCCCGGCCAACATCCAGGCGTCGGAAGTGGAACGGGTAAAAAAATCGGAAAGCGGGATGATGATCGATCCCATTACCATCTCCCCCGATCAATTCATTCGTGAGGCGCTGTCCTTAATGCGTCGATATCGCATTTCCGGCATACCGGTTGTGCAAGGGAAAAAACTGGTGGGAATACTGACCAATCGCGATCTTCGATTTGAAACCCGGATGAATCTCAAGGTCTCGGACGTCATGACGAAAGAGCCTTTAATTACCGCACCGGAAGGAACGACGCTGGAAGAGGCGCAAAAGATACTCCATAAACATCGGATTGAAAAGCTGTTGGTAGTAAACAGCCGTTTTGAGCTGAAAGGGTTGATTACCATTAAGGATATTCAAAAGAAAATCCAGTATCCTCGCGCCTGCAAAGACGGCCTCGGACGGCTTCGCGTTGGCGCGGCCATTGGCGTGGAAGGGGACTGGAAGGAACGGATGGAGGCGTTGATTAAGGCAGGGGTCGACGTGATTGCTGTTGATACGGCGCACGGTCACTCCGTCGGCGTGATTGAGGCGGTTCGATTGATTAAACGGAATCATCCCGAGATGGAGGTGATTGCCGGAAACGTAGCGACGGCGGACGCGACCGTAGAACTGATTAAAGCGGGCGCCGACGCCGTTAAAGTCGGGGTGGGACCGGGCTCCATTTGCACGACGCGCGTTATCGCGGGCGCGGGTGTGCCTCAATTAACGGCCGTGGCCAACTGCGCGAAGGCCGCGAAACGATACGATGTTCCGATTATTGCCGATGGAGGCATTCGGTTTTCAGGCGACATTACCAAGGCGATTGCCGCCGGCGCCCATTCCGTTATGATTGGCAGCCTGTTTGCCGGCACGGAAGAATCGCCAGGGGAAACGGTTTTGCTTCAAGGAAGGCGTTACAAGGTCTATCGGGGCATGGGATCGATTGGGGCGATGGAACGCGGCTCCGCGGATCGCTATTTTCAGGAGGCCGGTTCCTCGAAGTTGGTTCCCGAAGGGATCGAGGGGCGTGTGCCTTATAAAGGCTCTCTTTCCAGCATGGTCGATCAGCTCGTCGGCGGCTTGCGTGCGGGCATGGGTTATTGTGGGACCAAGACAATTGAAGCGCTCCGCAAGAACGGACGCTTTCTCCGTGTAACGCCCGCGGGGATTCAAGAAGGACATCCGCACGGTGTGATTATTACGAAAGAGGCTCCAAACTACGGCACCGGCGGGGATCTTTAGTTCATGCGGCTTCCCGACGAAAAAATCGTCATCCTGGATTTCGGCTCCCAATACACCCAACTGATTGCCCGCCGCATTCGGGAAAGCAATGTCTTCTGCGAGATCGTTCCGTTCCATATCCCCCTTTCCGAACTCACAGCCAAAAACCCTTCGGGCCTGATTCTCTCCGGTGGACCGGCCAGCGTCTACGAAAAAGGAGCCCCCCTTTGCAGTAAAACGTTATTTGCCTTATCGGTTCCTGTTTTGGGGATTTGTTATGGAATGCAGCTCATGACCCATCTTTTAGATGGGGTTGTCGCCCGTTCGGCCCGTCGTGAATACGGTTCGGCTACTCTGACCCTTTCCAAGGTTTCTCATGGGGGGAATACCCCCCATCTATTCAAGTCGATTCCAATCACCACGCCGGTTTGGATGAGCCATGGCGATCGAATTGTCTCTCTTCCAAAGGGGTTTTCGGCGATGGCCAAAACCGATCATTCTCCGGCGGCAGCCATCTGTGATCCAAAGCGAAAACTATATGGGCTGCAATTTCATCCGGAAGTGGCGCATACGGTCGCGGGACGTTCCATTTTGCAAAACTTTATTTATGATATCTGCGGATGTAAACCGACATGGACGATGGACTCGTTTGTCCTACAAGCAGAAAGAGAGATGAAAGATCAAATCAAGGAGGGGAAAAAAGGGGGGGCGATTGCCGCGATCAGTGGCGGTGTGGATTCCTCCGTCGCGGCGGTGATGGTGGAACGGGTCATGGGCAAACGGCTGACCTGTGTTTTTGTGGATAACGGCCTGTTGAGAAAAAATGAGGCCAAAGCCGTTCGAGAGACCCTTTTAAAAAAGCTAAACTTAAACATAAAGTTTGTCGATGCCTCTCCTTTATTTTTAGGAAAACTCAATGGCATATCCGATCCGGAAAAAAAGAGAAAGATTATCGGAAAAACGTTTATCTCTGTTTTTGAGGAGCAGGCCAAGCGGATATCCGGGGCGGAGTTTTTAGTGCAGGGAACCCTTTATCCCGATCGGATCGAGTCGGTTTCTCTGAAGGGGCCATCGGCAACGATTAAGACGCATCACAATGTGGGAGGCCTTCCAAAGAAGATGCGGTTTAAACTTCTTGAGCCGTTACGGTTTCTTTTTAAGGACGAGGTTCGGAAATTGGGCGTGGAATTGGGTATTCCCGAAACATTGTTGACCCGGCATCCTTTCCCTGGACCGGGTCTCGCGGTGCGAATTCTTGGAAAGGTGACCGAGGAGCGGCTTGGCCGGCTTCGCGATGCCGATGCGATCGTGGAAGAAGAGATACGGAGGGCGAATCTTTATCATGCCGTTTGGCAGGCGTTTGCCGTTTATCTGCCGGTGCAGAGTGTGGGGGTGATGGGGGATGAACGAACCTATGACGATGCGATTGCGGTTCGCGCGGTCACCAGTCAGGACGGGATGACCGCGGATTGGGCCCAAATACCGGATACGGTATTACGATCGATCTCATCGCGCATTACAAATGAGGTGAAAGGAATCAATCGGGTGGTGTATGATATTTCGTCAAAGCCGCCCAGCACGATTGAATGGGAATAG
>CAZSME010000180.1:0-3070 GCA_964607665.1 uncultured Nitrospirota bacterium
CGACAGCCTCGGGTTCGACGGCAACCGGCTCGGCCTTGGCCTCGACCTCCTCAACAACAGGCCATCCACGTTCTGCCTCGGGGGCAGCCTCTTCAACCGCTGCCTGTTCCAACGCTTCCGCCGGCGGTGTTTCGATCGAGGAAGCGACCGGCGCTTCTTCTAACGTGGGAACCGCTACGGATGGCGGGGTCTCGCCCCTCGGCTCCAAATAGGCCCGAATCTTGTGGATGAGATCTCTTTGAATATCACGCCGTTCGATAGAGTCATTCGCCCCCAGCGATGCGAGGTCGGGCGTTGCATCGGTTGCGCCATAGCCGGGGGAAATCAATAGAATGGCAACCTCTTCCGAAGGGACCGCTTTTCGAATAACGTCTCGAATGTTGATCTCTGCGATGTTGGGCAGACCGGCATCAATCAAAACGGTTGCGGGAAGGTCCTGTTCCAAACGAGGAAGGAGCTCGGATAACGAGGCCGCCGCGATGACCTCGAAATCGGCCTCTTCTAAAAGCTCTTGGATAAACTCCCGCGTCCCTTCTCCGTCGATTGCGATCGCCACCGTTTTAGGGTCCAACGTGTGGATCGGAAACAGGGGTTTTGAGGGGGGGGTGGCAAGGGCGGGCTCCGCGTGCAACTCCACGCGCAATGTACCGTGACAATGGGGGCAAACAATATGCATCATCCCTTCTCCTCCTTATCGATCCTTGTTACCGACAGTTCTGCCTCGCAACGAGAATGCCTTCTTCCAGAAGTTTCGCCTGCGTGATCAATTCTTCGACGGAGTTGCCCACCGCGCCCACGGTATCGACCGTCTCCCGTGTGACCCGCTTGATTTGATCAATCGCCCGGACAATCTCCTCGCTTTGTCCTTGCTGATCCAGGGTATCGTCGGCAATCTCCTTTGCCATCCGCGAAACCATTTCCGCCGTCTCTTTTACCTTTTTCATTCCTTTCGCGTGGGGTGTCATCGCCCCCTGAAGCGACTCGGTAATCGATTTCATCCGGTAGACCGCTTCGATAATCTTTTCTGATTTCTTATTTTGTTCGTTTGTGGCCTTCGCGATTTGATGCACCATGTCGTTCACCCGCATCATCGATGTCCCCACCTGCCGAACCACTTTGGATTGCTCCTCCATTGTACTGGCCACCATCGTGGTCCGCTGTGTTGACCTGTTAATACTATCATAGATTTTTTCCAACGCGCCCTGGGCAGATTTTGAAAGCAGCACCCCCTCGTCGATACGCGTGTTGCCGACTTCAATGGCGTCGACCGCTGTTTTGGCCTCCGATTGAAGCGCCTTAATAATTTCGTGGATTTCGTGGGTCGACGCGGCGGTTCGTTCGGCCAGCTCTTTAATTTCATTGGCCACAACGGAAAAGGAGCGTCCATGCTCTCCCGCCTGCGCGGCGATAATCTCCGCATTTAACGCGAGCAGGTTGGTCTGATCGGCCATCTCATCGATCACGTCCAGAAACTTTACGATATTCCCCGTTTGTTTTTCCAGATTTCGAACAGCGGTATAGACCTCTTTGGAATAACTTTTAATCCGATGAATTCCGTCCCGTGTCGATTCAACCTTTTTCCGGCCCAGATCGGCATTACTGTGGACTTCATGCGCCAGCTCCACCATCTCCATCACGTTGATGCGTGTCCCTTTCAACGACTGATCCATTTCGATCATCGAGGCCGAGGTGGATTCCGCTTCCACAAGCAGGTTTTCGACGCTCTCATCGATTTTTCGAATTTCCGATGACATCGATAAAATCGCCGTGGACGTTTCATCGACCGATGCGCCCAGCAGCGTCGTGTTTTTCGCGATATCTTCGACGGCTGAATTCATCTGGTAGATGGCGTTCGCGCTTTCTTTTGAGGACGCGGCCAGTTTTCCGTTCGCGTGCGCCAAGTTTTGAATGCTGACGTTCATTTGCCCGATGGTGGACGACGTGGTCTCAATCGCATCCACCTGAATCGAGGCCCCCTGCATGATCTCGCGGCTGCCGCTTAAAACGTCGGTTGATGTGGACGAGACCTTTTGGGCCGCGGAAAAGGCCTGGGGCATCAGCCCCGATAGGCGTTCCGCGAACCGATTAAAGCCTGCGGCAATCCCCCCGATCTCATCGCTCGCGTTTCCCTCCAACCGATCGGAAAGGTTCCCCTCCGCAATCTCTAAAATGCGTGTTCGGAGTCTTTTTATCGGAAGCAAAATCAGTTGGTGGGTACAGAAGGAAAGGAAGAGGGAGACGACAAAAATAATCCCCAGTCCAACGGGGAGCGATACTTTCCCCCTCAAACCAAGGGCCGAGTAAAAAACCCCAAGGCTGATCATGAGAACAAACATGTCCATGATCAGGACTTTCAAAAAAAGTGAACTCCCGCCCCCCCGGCCTTGCATCGCCGCTGCCCCGATCATCTCTGCTTTACGTTCCATCTTTTTCCCTTCCTCCCTTGGATTCTCTTTTATGGATATGACTCAGGCGGCGTCCTGCCGGATGACGTCGGTCATCTGTTGGATGGTGGCCGCGGTAAAAAGCCGGTCGAGCGAAAGGAGCACAATCAGTCGGTCTTTGTATCGGAAGATCCCATCGATGACCGGAAGGGGCAGCTCAATTAAGTTTTGAGCCGGCTGCACCGTCTCCTTCTCGATCACCATGACCTCCTGAACCCGATCCACCACAAACCCAACCTGCTTACGATGCACTTCAACAATAAGGATATGCTCAAACAGACCGGTCTCCCCGTTCCTTTCTGAAGGGCCTGAAGGCACGGCGTGCAGTTTTTTGCCCAGATGGATCACCGGGATAACCGTGCCGCGAAGGTCAATCAGTCCTTCGAAATAGTCCGGCGAGCCGGGCAGGGGGTTAATCTTTTTTCCGTAGATGACCTCCCGAACCAACCCAATATCAACAGCATATTCCTTCTCGGAAAGAAAGAAACTGACGGTCCCCTTCTTCTCCGAATCGGCGCGCTGCTCTTCCTGTTTGCTTTTGAATAAACTCATCGTATGTTTTTATGAAATGACCGATCGACTCACAGACGGCAAGGTACCATTTTTTATTTGTGAATCGCAAGACG
>CAZSME010000181.1:0-3068 GCA_964607665.1 uncultured Nitrospirota bacterium
CGCGTGATACTTTTGTGATAATCGCGGAGTATACTGCGGACATGGCTCGTAAAATTCTAGTCATCGAAGACGATAACGATATTGCCCATCTCGTGCAACTTCATCTTACCGATATGGGGTATGAGGTGACACGGGCTTTGGATGGAAACGCCGGGCTTAAAAAGGCCCGTTCCCAAGCGTTCGACTTAATCATTCTTGATTTAATGCTGCCTGGCATAGACGGCTGGGATATGACCCGACAACTGCGCGCGGAAACAGACTATACCCCCATCCTGATGCTCACCGCGCGATCGTCCGAGGTTGATCGGGTTTTGGGCCTGGAGGTGGGCGCGGATGATTATCTGACCAAGCCGTTTAGTATTCGGGAGCTTCTGGCACGGGTAAAGGCGCTCTTCCGCCGGGTCGATGCGCTGAAATCGCCCTCCGCGACCGGCCCCCACAAAACAATACAAAGGGGCGGCCTGTTCATCGATGCCGAAAAACGCAAAGTGATGTTGGACGGAAAGCCGGTTGAATTGACCGCAAAGGAGTTTGACCTTCTTGTCCAATTTGCGGAGCATCCGGGCCGGGTCTACAGCCGCTCACAGCTTTTAGACCTCGTCTGGGGTTATGGGCATGACGGCTATGAACATACCGTGAATTCGCATATCAATCGGTTAAGGGCGAAGATCGAGGAGAATCCGGCAAAGCCCACTTATATTCTCACAGTCTGGGGTGTCGGCTATCAGTTTACTGAATCAAATGAGAAGATGGTGTAGGTTCTTTATTGGGGACATATATATTTCACAGGTAGATCATTTATTGTAACGGCATTTGGATGCCTGCCGCGACCAACGGAAGCGGCCCAGTTCGGAGTGGCCGTCGCCACAGATGTTTAAGACCCTTTATAGTCGGTTAGCTGCAACCCTCTTTGGACTGCTCTGCCTCGTCGGTATTGCCTACGTGCTGCTTACGCTATTCACCACGCAAACCTATCTTCAAGAGGTCAGTCAAAAGCTCAATCTGACGCTGGCGGAGCATCTGACATCTGAAAAGATTCTGATGCAGGAGGGGCAGGTTGATCAGGAAGCGACCAAAGATATTTTTCATATGTTGATGGTGATTAATCCCAACATTGAAATCTATCTTCTGAATACGGAAGGCCGGATTTTGACCTACTCGGCCCCGCCCGGAAAAGTGAAAAAGGACAGCGTGTCACTGGCTCCCGTTTTAGCCTTTTTGAATAAATCTTCTCCTCCTTCGTTGCCCTTACTGGGAGACGATCCAAAAGATTGGGATCGACAGAAAATATTTACGGTGGCCCCGATACAGGGGAAAGATAAAACAGAGGGGTATCTTTATGTGGTGTTGGGGGGAGAAGAGTACGATACGGTGGCCAAGATGTTACAGGGGAGCTACATTCTCCGATTGAGCGCCATGACCGGCATGGGGATTTTAGTATTAACCTTTCTGGCGGGCCTGCTCTTCTTTAATATATTGACGCGACGATTAAGACGCCTGGCCGCGACACTTGATCATTTTACACAAAGCGATTTTTCAACCCCACTTGAACCGCCCAAGAAGATGCCTGCTCTTGCAGGGCACGTTGCCGTCGGGGGGGATGAAATCGACCGGCTTTCCACCGCATTTTACAAAATGGGCGACCGGATTTCAGAACAAATCGAGGCCCTTAAAGAGACCGACCGGTTTCGCCGTGAATGGATCGCCAACATCTCTCACGACCTTCGCACGCCGCTGGCGTCTCTGCAAGGGTATCTGGAGACATTGCTTCTCAAGGAAGGAACCCTTTCCGCCGCCGAGCAAAAACAGTATCTTGAGACCGCCTTACAGCACAGTGACCGGCTGGGGAAGCTGGTCTTACAACTCTTTGAGCTGGCCAAGCTGGATGCACGAGAGGTTCAACTGAATTGGGAGCGGTTCTCGATTGCTGAGCTGACGCAAGATATCGTACAAAAGTTCCAACGAACCGCGCAAAATAAAACGATTCGCTTGGAAACGACCAACAGGGAGACGCTTCCGTTTGTTCGCGCGGATATCGGGATGATTGAACGGGTTTTGGAAAACCTCATTGAAAACGGATTACGCCACACCCCGGAAGGAGGACGGATTACCGTCACCCTTCTCCCCAACGAGGAGAAGGTCGGCATTGAGGTCAAGGACACCGGTTGTGGCATTCCCGCCGAGGCGCTCCCCTTTATTTTCGACCGTTTCTATCGGGTGGATAAAAACCGTTCGAATCGATCGGGCGGGGCCGGACTCGGTCTTGCGATTGCCAAACGGATTTTGGAGCTGCACGGCAGTTCGATTCAGGTGATCAGTACGTTACAATCGGGAACGGCCTTCACGTTTCACCTGCCAACTGCAAAAAATCCGTGATACACGCATTCTCTTTACCGAGAACCCTTCAATAAGGAGAACGTTTCTTCATAGATTTGTTCCCGTGGCCCAATCGCGACAATCTCTATTTCTTTTTTTTGAGAAAGCCGATAAACAATTCGAAATCGGCCTGCTCGAAAACTCCGCAAACCGGCAAGCTCGTCTTTTAACGCCTTTCCCAGATGGGGATCCGATACGATTGCCTTTAAAGAAGCCTTGATCTTCTTCTTGAGATGAGGATGCATCGTTCGGACGCATTCGGCCGTCCGATGGGGTATTCTGATCTTATGTGTTGGAGGGAGAGGCATCCGGCTGAAAGAGTTCTTCGAGGGTATAAAGGCGTGCCTTCTTGTTTTTTAAAGAGGTTAACCCGTCTTTGATTTCTCTCATAAACGACGCATCCCTGCGAATGGCAACGGTTTCTTTCCAACTCTCAAACTCGTCGGGGCTGATCAAAACGGCCGCCGGAGACCCGTTTTTTGTAATGATGATCTCCTCATCGGTGGAGGAAACCGCCTCAACCAGTCCACTTAATTTCATTTTTACCTCTGAAAGGGAGAGTGTTCTCATCGTAATGGGATTCCTTTATGGTTGACCAGAATTAAGACCATACTATCCTTGCCTCGTGCGATTGTCAACGGGGGAAATTGTATCCGTTTCACCTGCCGACTGCAAAAAATCTGTGATAGACG
>CAZSME010000182.1:0-3061 GCA_964607665.1 uncultured Nitrospirota bacterium
GTGCCATCATAACCCACCTCTGTTGCTGAAGGAAAGAGGTGATCCGTTTGGGGTATACACAAAGTTGGCATCAACAAAAAACGGATGTATAATCGTTTTCGGTTAAACGGGAGGGGGGGATGCCAAAGATTACGTTTTATCCAAATAACGTGAGCGGGGAGGTGCCGGAAGGGACCAGTATATTAGATGCGGCGGAGAAGTTGGGGATTGAAATGCGGCACGATTGCGGCGGCTTTGCAACATGCAGTACCTGCCGAGTTTTGGTCCATGAGGGGATGGACCGATTGTCCGAGATTGATCTGGACGAAGAGAATATGCTGGAAGAGGCGCAGCTCCCTGCCCCGTATCGACTTTCCTGTCAGACCAAACTCCTCGGAGAGGGGTGTCCCTCCGGTGGCGTTGTTGTCTTTATCGAGGAGGAGATGGATTGGAGTAAAGGCGCCTTTCGCTTTCTGGATGACGTTCCGGAACCCGTACGAAGACTGGCTCGCGTCATGGTGGAAAAAAAAGCCCGTCAATTGGGCCTCACGGCGGTTCTTCCTGATTTTGCGTTCCCCGCCCTCGAAGAGGCAAAAAAGAGGCTGTCTGCCGTTGCGGATCATCCCGACCTGTTGGCCGCCTTAACAAAAGAGGTTTATTCGTAGGGGGTGCCTTCCTTTTTTACTCTAGGAAATTGCGACGCGTGATACCCGATCCACAGCCCTTGTGGTTGGAGAGAAAAAGGTTGACAACATTGTGATGGTTTGTTAAGTCAAAGGGCAGAACGATTACGGTTGTTGGGGGAATCATTTTCCCGACAGAATTGGGAGTCAGAAAAGAGAATGAACATGGACCATTTTTCGCCCGGATTGGCAGGGGTTCCTGCCGCACGGTCTAAAATCAGTTGGCTGGATGGAAAGAAAGGGATACTCGAGTATCGGGGTTTTCCGATCGAACTCTTGGCCGAGCGATCGCATTTTATTGAAGTGGCCTACCTGCTTCTCTTTGGCACGCTTCCCACTCAGAGGCAGCTCACGCAATTTGATCTTGATCTGCGAATCCATCGCCGCATCAAATATCGGATTGTCGATCTGATTAAGTGTCTGCCGGAAAACGGGCATCCCATGGACGCGCTTCAGGCCGCAGTGGCCGCGTTGGGGATGTTTTATCCCGACAAAAACGTACAGGATAAGAACGCGCGGTACCTTTCTGCCGTTCGGCTGATTGCCAAGCTGCCGACGATTATTGCCGCCTGTGCCCGCCTTCGCGGTGGGGATGACATTGTCTTGCCGCGCGACGACTTAAGCCACAGCGAAAACTTTCTGTATATGCTGACCGAAAGGGTTCCGAGTCGTCTGGAGGCGGAGATTCTGGATACCTGTCTCATTTTGCATGCCGAACATACGATGAACGCGTCGACATTCAGCGGGCTGGTCACCGCGTCCACACTGGCCGATCCGTATACGGTGGTTTCTTCTGCGGTTGGCACACTCAAGGGCGCGCTCCATGGCGGCGCGAATGAGAAGGTGTTAATCATGCTTCAGGAGATCGGCTCGGTTGAAAAGGTACGTCCTTATATCGAAGCGAAGGTGGCCGCGCACGAAAAGATTATGGGACTGGGACATCGCGAATACAAAGTAAAAGATCCACGCGCGATTATCCTCCAGCGGCTGGCCAGGCGGCTTTTTGAATGGACGGGCAAATCGCCCCTTTATGAAATTGCCGAGGCGGTGGAACGGGTCGGGGAGGAGCATCTGGCCGTCCGCGGTGTCTATGCCAATGTTGATTTTTATTCCGGAATTTTGTATCAGAAGATGGGAATCGATCCCGATTTCTTTACGCCGGTTTTTGCGATGGCGCGTGTTTCCGGCTGGCTTTCACACTGGATTGAGCAGGTTTTGGATAACCAGATTTTCCGTCCCACGGAAATCTATGAGGGGGAACATGATCAATCCTATGTTCCAATAGAACAACGAGAGGAGGTTTAGAGAAGATGGCAAAAAAACCGGAAAAGAAAAAAGTTGTAAAGGTTAAAAAGGTGGTGAGAGTGAAGGCCGTAAGAAAGCCAAAGGCGAAGTCGTTGCCGAAAAAAAAGTCCGTTACCAAGAAGCCAAGACCGGCGGCTCAAAAGAAGCCCATCGCAAAGAATCGGGTGGCAAAGGCAAAAAAGAAACCGGCTCCGTTAAAAACTACAAAAAAGAAGGCCGTCGCGAAAAAGCCAGCGGCTCGGAAAGCCCCGTCGGTAAACGTCAAATCGGCACCGGTTCCGGTACGCGCGCCACAAGAGTCATCGAAGATGGTAGGGCAGCCCTTGCCGCCACCGATTGTCTCTAAGCCCATTGAAGATTCCATCGGGGTCGTAACGCATTACTACTCCCATATCGGAGTTGCAGTCATACAGCTGAATCGAGGCACGTTGCGTGTGGGCGAGACGGTTCATATCAAGGGCCATACCACCGATTTTCAACAGCGTGTGGAGTCGATGGAGTTGGATTACAAATCCATTTCAGAGGCGGTTGCCGGTCAGATTTTTGGGATGAAGGTTTCCGAACCGGCGCGTGAGCATGACCAGGTTTATAAAGTTAACCACGGCGCCTAACCGCAGTCGCGTGGGTCGCCTGCGATCTTTTCCAGCACGTGGGGAAGAATCGGAAGGAGTAGTTCGAACCCCTCTTCAACGGCACGGGGCGATCCCGGCAGGTTAATAATCAGTGTCGTGCCGCGTATACCGGCGATCCCGCGGGAGAGGATCGCCATTGGATTTTTGCGATATCCCTCCATCCGAAGGATCTCTCCAATTCCGGGGACGGGCCGTTCGATCACGTCTTTTGTTGCTTCCGGTGTGACATCGCGTGGGGCCGGTCCGGTTCCTCCGGTGGTCAGAATCAGATCGACCCGTTGTTCATCGCAAAACGAGATAAGCTGTTTTTGAATCTGTTCTTTTTCGTCCGGGACGATTTGATAGCAAGCAACAGTTCCCAACGATTTTTCAATCAGCCGATGAAGCAGAAGACCGCTTTGATCTTCACGCGATCCTGCGGCCCCCTTATCACTGACGGTTAAAATACCAACCTTGAACATT
>CAZSME010000183.1:0-3049 GCA_964607665.1 uncultured Nitrospirota bacterium
ATCAAAAACAATCGTGCAACCAAAGCCCGCAGCGTCTAAAATCGTTACCGTCTGCTGCTGTGGTGGGCTCGCCTCGACCGCATTGGTGACCTTGTCGATGTCAATAATCACCGTCTCATCGGCCTCGAGTGTGCCGTCATCAGAAGCAACAAGCGTGACGAAATTGGAAAGCGCACCGGTGGGAATGATGATCTGAGGGGTTAGCGCGTAGTCACCCGAATTTGCGGTTCCGGCCAGTTTCAGATCCACAATCACAGCCTGATCAGACGTAGCAGACAGCATCGCGGTAATGGTTGTTGTTCCCCCATCCTCATTAATACTGGTACTGTCTACCGACAGCGAAACCTCCGGAGGCGGAGTACGCGTTCCCAATAGCACAGCGACATTCGAGCCCCCCGAGCGGTTGGCGACGACAAGGTCGGGAATGCCATCGCGATTCATATCCCCATTGGCAATCGCTACGCCACTGGGGCTAAATCCTCCCGAGCTGAAGAATACAGCCGGAAGCGGGCCTCCGGCAGACCCCTGTACAATAGCAACGTCATCGCTCAACTCATTCGTAGAGACCATGTCCAAAAACCCATCATGATTAAGATCTCCGATGGCAACCGCGATAGGACTGCTTCCAAGCGGTACGACAACCGCAGGAAGGAACCCGCCTGAACCGTCTCCATCTAATCTTGAACCGTTGTTGCTGTCACCGTTCGCCGTGAAGAGATCGAGTTTTCCGTCGCCGTTTAGATCCCCCATCGCGATGCTACGGGGATCCGATCCGCCTATGGCAATGTCGACGGACGGTCCGAACCCGCCCAGGCCATTTCCCAGAAAAGTCGAGACCGTATTGGCTGTTTCATTTGCCGAAACAATATCCGGCGATCCATCACGGTTTATGTCTCCGGCGGCAACGCTGATGGGATCCACTACCCCCCCAAGCGAAATCGGGCTATCAAAAAGAATACCGTCATTCGAATTCAACAAGACAGCAACCGTTCCTGCCCCGGTAGCGCCTACAACCAGATCGAGGCCTCCATCGCGATTGAAATCAGAAAGCGCGACCTCGCCAGAATCTGTTACTGGGCCAACGTCGAGGGCAGGGTCAAAACCGCCGGTACCATTTCCCGGCAAGACGAAGATATTGCCGCTCCCATTATTCGCGGCAATAAGGTCAAGATCACCATCTCTATCCAGGTCTCCCGCGGCGATCCCCACGGGGACTGTCCCCACAGGGAAGTTGGTGGCCGCTCCCAACATGCCGGTGCCATCCCCCAATAAAACCGAAACATCATTACTGCTCAGATTAGTAACCGCCACGTCTTTTTTTCCGTCCCGATTGAAATCTCCTAACGTAACTCCAAAGGGCGAGACCCCAACGGGAAAGGTCAGGGGGGCACGGAAGTTGACAACCGGCGGGGACAGCCCCGGCGTGGTATTCAGAAGAATGGAAATGTCATTCGTGTTTGGATTGGTTGTTGCCAGATCCGGCAGGCCGTCTTTGTTAAAGTCGGCTGTGGCAACGAACGATGGCATTGATGGGGCTGGAAGTACAAAGGGTTGGCCGGGGGCAAAGAACGGGGCTGCCCCTGTTCCGGGTAGCATGACCACTTGATCCCCATGGGCAATCGCAAGGTCGGATAGGCCATCGTGGTTAAAATCGGCAACGGTAACCGACTTTACCGTTGAGAGACCCACCGTTAGCGGTTGGTCCAGCTGAAACGTGCCATCGCCATTTCCAATCAAAACAGAGATATTATCGGGGCTTGAGTCGTTCCCCGTGACAATATCCATGTTGCCATCGCGGTTAAAATCTCCCACTGCGACCGAGACCGGGCTGCTCCCAACGGAAAAACCTGTTGCAGAACCAAACAGCGGGCCAACGGCGGGATCCTGTCCCAATAAGACCGAGACGGTACCATCACCCTTGTTCGCCACCACCAGGTCTAATCTTCCATCGCTATTGAATTCGCCCACCGCAACGGAACTGGGGGTTTGCCCAACCGCACCAGAAAAATTGGCGCCGACAAACGTGGGAGGGGAGTTCTGACCAAGGAAAACAGAGACCAGATCCCCGTCACAACTATTTACCACTGCAAGATCAGTTATCCCGTCAAGGTCGAAATCACCCGTATCAATACCCCCGGGGAAAGGGGTGTATACCCCACCGAATAGATCGGGGGGGTCAATAAATGTGCCATCGCCGTTGCCGCGGAAAAAGAGCATGCTAGAACAGGGCGGGTCCCCGATCGCCACGACAAGATCAGGATTGCCATCGCGGTTAAAATCCTCCACTTCGAGAGAGGTTGGTAACACGCCAGAAGGAAAAGACAGTGTCGTCGAGGCGGCAAACGTGCCATCCCCATTTCCCTTGAGAACCTTCACTTCACATGGAAGACTGACACACGCAGGATCCGGGAAAGATGTTACGGCGATGTCCGGGATTCCATCCCGATTGAAATCGCCCACCGCGAGGGTGTTCGGATCGGTGATCCCGGGTGTAATGGGGTTTATCGAAAAGTTAACCGGATCGACGGCATAAGAAGGGTGGGCCAAATATAAAAGGAAGAAGGAAAAGACAAAAACGGCGACAACTGTTTTTTTAGCCATGGATACACAGTATGCCAGAAAACACTGTCCGAAATGTACCCGATAGGGGTTATTTTGTCAAACGGAACGGCCATTGGTGCCATGATGGGCACCGAGAAACCGTTCACGGTTTGGCAGGCAGAAGTCTTTCAATCACCGATTTGAGAAAGGAGACCTCATCGCGAACGGTTTCCATCGACGCTTCTACTTTCCCTTGACGCTTCAAAACATAGCCTAGAACCGCGCTATTCATCGCCATCAGCAGACCAATCATTATTCCCAAAAACCATTTGAGATCATCAAACCGCTTGTCAAATCGCTGTTCCATCGCATCAAACCGTTGATTGACCGCGTCGAAGCGCTGATCCACGGCTTCAAAGCGCTGATCCACGGCTTCAAAGCGCTGATTCATCTGTATCTGAAGTTGTTTTTGTCCCTCTTCCAGGCGGGAGAGGCGTTCAATGATCTC
>CAZSME010000184.1:0-3038 GCA_964607665.1 uncultured Nitrospirota bacterium
CGAATGCCGACACAGGGATCGTGTCGTCCCTTTGTTGCAATTTTGGCCGGATTGCCGTGAATATCAATCGTGTCTTGCTCAATGGCGATCGACGATGTTGGTTTCATTGCAAGCCGTACAACAATCTCGTCTCCATTGGAGATGCCGCCCAAAATCCCTCCGGCATGGTTGGATCGAAATCCTTCCGGCGTAATCGGATCACAATTTTCCGAGCCTTTTAACGTCACCACGTCAAACCCTGCCCCAATCGCAACCCCTTTCACCGCGTTAATCGACATCATCGCGGCGGCCAGCGCGGCATCCAGCTTATCAAAGACCGGTTCGCCCAATCCCGCGGGAACACCGCGGGCAACCACCTCAATCATGGCTCCAATCGAATCTTTCTGCGATAAAACATCCCGTACCTGTTTTTCCATTTCAACGGCCGCGTCGGCGTCCGGGCAAAAAAATGGGTTTTGGGAAATTTGATCGCGATCGATCTTTTTAATTTTGACGGCGCCGACCTGGGTGATATATCCAAAAATTTCGATCCCACAAGAGGTCGACAGTAGTTTTCGGGCAATCGCACCGGCAGCAACCCGCGCAACGGTTTCGCGCGCCGAGGCGCGGCCCCCGCCGCGATAATCACGGATACCGTACTTCTTGAAATAGGTGTAATCGGCATGACCCGGTCGAAAGAGGTCTTTGATCGCCGCGTAGTCACGCGATTTCGCGTCTTCATTATAGATGGTTAACGCGATCGGCGTGCCGGTGGTTTTTCCTTCAAATAGGCCGGAAAGAATCCGAACGGTATCCGATTCCTGTCGTTGCGATACCCACTTATTTTGACCGGGCCTTCGCCGATCCAGCTCTTTTTGTATCTCCTCTTCCGAAAGAGGAAGCCCGGCGGGACAGCCGTCCACGATGGTCCCCAGCGCGACCCCGTGACTCTCCCCAAAGGTCGTGAGACGGAAGAGTTGTCCAAAGGTATTTCCAGCCATCGCAATTTAATCGAAAAACTTTTTCAGTGTGCTAATTGTACTGTTTCCAACACTTCTTTACATTCCAATGTGTGTCATTCCGGCATGCTTTTAGCCGGAATCCAGGGCCAAGCCATTACGGACAACTCTGGATTCCGGCTTAAAAATTGCCGGAATGACGAATATTCATAAGTAAAGTTATTGATCTGAAACGCTACGCTCGATATTAGCCCATTTAATCGTGCAGCCGATTGCATGGGTTTCGGGGGATAAGACCGGCTTTCCAGCCAAAACCGCATCTAACGCATCGCGCAAAAACCGCACCTTCACCGCACTGGGATCTTGCCAGTTGTCATCGATCTTACCGGTGTATCGAAGCTGCCGGTTGGAGTCGAGCAAAAAGATTTCCGGCGTATAGTGCGCGCCAAAGGCCCCGGCGACTTCTTGGGTTTCATCCCGGAGATAGGGAAAGTTAAACCGCTTTTCCTTCGCGCGTACGACCATCTTTTCAAACGTATCTTCGGGGTGGTTGGTCGTCTCATTCGCGTTAATGGCCACAATACCGACCCCCCGGCCCCGGTAATCAGCGGCAATCGCAATCATCCGGTCTTCGTACGCCTTCACATAAGGGCAGTGATTGCAGCTAAAAATCACCACCAGCACCGATTTATCGGCAAACGACTTCAGTGAGTAATTGTCTCCATCGACCCCTGGCAGATTAAAATCGGGGGCAACTGCCCCAATCGCAAGTCGTTTATTTTCCATCTTGACCCTCCTATTCTTCTGATGGGCCGATCATACCACACCCGCTTATTTTCTTCCTACCGTGCGGAGGAAGTGGGAGCGGGGGCAAAGGCGTGGCGTACGATCCATAGCAGAAAAAGTCCGGGGATCATTCCAACCATGCTGATGGCGTAGAAGATCGGCCAGTGGAGCGACTCGGCCAGATACCCCGCGAACGGCCCAATGACACGCGGTGTAATCGCAGAGAGGCTAGAGAAAAGGGCATACTGGGTGGCGCTGTAACGGCGTTCTGTCAGGCTCATTAAAAGCGCGACAAACGCGGTTGTCCCCATTCCACCAGACAGATTTTCAATCCCGACGGCAAGCAACAAACCCCATCCGCTTGGCCCCACCAGAGCTAAACCGGTGAAGACGAGATTCGATACACCCTGGAGAATACCAAAAACCCATAACGAACGATAAAGACCGATCCGGGCAAAAATCGCCCCGCCGGTTAAGCCACCCAAGATGGTTGCGAAAAGACCTAATCCTTTGTTGACGGCGCCGATCTCCAACTTACTAAAACCGATATCCATCAAAAAGGGTACGGTCATCGCCCCCGCAAAGGCATCCGGAAGTTTATAAAGGATAATCAGTGTTAAAAGCAGGCATCCGGTCCCCCCCCCTTTTTCGCTAAAAAAGGCTCGAAAGGGCAAGATCACTGCTTCGGTCAGCGTCTGAGGCGAGGTCATTTCGGGTTCTGGTCCGGCCCATAAAACGGTGACGACGCCAACCAGCATGAAGGCCGCCATCATCAAATAAACCATCTGCCACGAAAGATATTGGCTCAAGACCAATGCAAAGGCGCCGGAAACCAGCATCCCCATCCGGTATCCCAGCACCCAGACCGCGGCCCCTGCCCCCAGCTCTTCGGGATGGAGCAGATCGGATCGGTACCCATCGGCCACAATATCCTGACTGGCGGAAAGAAACGCCACGAGAATGGCCATCAGTATCAATGGGCCCAACGCTGTTTTAGGGTCGAAGAGGGCCATCACCGCAATGGCAATCATCAACGCAAATTGCGTGATAACCAGCCAGCCGCGGCGTCGTCCTAAAAAGGGGGGCGTGAATCGATCCACCCATGGCGCCCATAAAAACTTAATCGTGTACGGCAGACCGATTAAGGTCACCGCGCCGATATCGGCAAGCCCGATGCCGGCGTCCTTGAACATCGCCTGAAGTGTACCGAACGTGAGGGCCAGCGGCAGGCCGGAGGAGAATCCCAACAGAAGAAGGACCGCCATTTTCTTTTGTGTAAAGACGCTAAGATAAAGACGCATCGGCCTGCCCTCC
>CAZSME010000185.1:0-3013 GCA_964607665.1 uncultured Nitrospirota bacterium
ATTTTAGGGGGAGGCCCCGGGGGATATGCCGCGGCAATTCGCGCCGGCCAGCTGGGGATGAGAACCGCCCTCATTGAAAAAGAAGGGGTTGGCGGTACCTGTCTGCATCATGGCTGTATCCCCTCCAAAGCCCTTTTGAAGTCCGCGGAAGTCTTTTCAATCATTCAGCATGCGTCGGAGTTTGGGATTCATTGTTCCGGAGAGGTGCGACCGGATGTTCCGTCCATCATCAGTCGCAGTCAGAAAATCACGAAACGGCTGCATCGGGGTTTAACCCATTTAATGAAGGTCAATAAGGTGGAAGTCCATTCGGGGGTTGGCCGATTTTTATCAAACCACGAAATCGAAGTGCTCGGCACGGGAGAAGAAGGCAGTAAAAAGATTCAGGCAGAACGGATTATTCTGGCCACCGGGAGCCGTGTTCGTCCCTGGCCCTCTCTGGCGGTTGATGGACGGCGGGTGCTGACCTCCGATGAGGCGTTGATGCAATCGACCCTTCCGCGTTCGGTTGTTGTGATCGGCGGCGGCGCGGTTGGCGTCGAACTGGCCTATTTTTATTCGGTCTTTGGCGCGGTGGTCATGATTGTGGAAGCCGCGCCATCCCTTCTCCCAACGGAGGATCGGGAGGTCTCGGCGCTCTTAAAACGCAGTTTTGAAAAAAGGGGAATAACCGTTATAACCGACGCGCGTATCGATTCCATTCACGATCAGGGGGAGCATTTTAAGATCAAGCTGGCCGGCATTGAAGAGGCGATGCGCACCGATGCCGTTTTAGTGGCCATCGGCAGAATACCCAATACCGATGGGCTTGACCTTAAAAAGGCAGGGATCACGGTTGACGAGAAAACGCGGGCGGTTGTTGTGGATGAGAAGATGCAGACCTCCCAAGAAGGTATCTGGGCGATTGGGGATGTGACCACACGGCCGGTGCTGGCCCATGGGGCGATGGCCCAGGGGGTTTACGTTGCGGAGTCCATGGCGGGAATCGAACGGCAGCCGATTGACCTTCTATCGGTTCCCAACGCGATTTATTGCCAGCCGGAAGTCGCCTCCGTCGGACTGACCGAAGAAAAGGCAAGGGCGGAAGGGCACAAGATCAAAGTCGCAAAGTTTCCGTTTTCGGGAAATTCGCGCGCGGTCCTATTGCATGAAACCGATGGATTTGTGAAGATCGTTTCCGATCCGTATGGTCAGATTCTGGGTGCACATTTGATCGGGCCGGGCGTGACCGAATTGATCTCCGAGTTTGTCCTGGCCAAGAGTTTGGAGGCCACCGCGTTGGATATCAAACGGGCGATTCATCCACATCCGACCCTATCCGAAGGAGTCATGGAAGCCGGCGGCGCCATTTTCGGCCAGGCCATCCATATTTAATGGGGCGGTACGGCCGCCAGCGAACAGGCCCCTCCTGTTGGTCGGGCTGGAACACTCATGACAAACGTACAAAGCATCTCATTGCCGGTCGTACATCAGAAGCATTTTCTGACCCCGCCGGAGCGAAGGACGGAGCGACTGCCCCCCTGGTTTAGGGTGTTGCCGAAAACCGGTCCGAATTACTTAAAAATTCGTCAGTGGGTTCGCACGCTGCGTCTGCATACCGTCTGTGAAGAGGCGCAATGTCCGAATATCTGGGAATGCTGGAACGCCGGCACCGCGACATTTATGATCCTGGGAGAGATCTGCACCCGAAGTTGCGGCTTCTGTAATGTGACCTTTGGAAAGCCAACCGCATTGGATGAAGAAGAGCCGCACCACCTCGCCGAGGCGATCGCCGCATTGGGGATCCGACACGCAGTGATTACCTCGGTGAATCGAGACGAGCTTCCAAACGGCGGCGCGGAGATGTTTGCGAAATCGATTAAAGCGATTCGGGAAAAAAGCCCCGACTGCACCGTGGAGGTCCTCATTCCCGACTTTCAGGGAAAGAAAGAAGCGCTGGAACTTGTTTTATCTGCGAAACCCGGTATACTGGCCCACAACATCGAGACGGTACCGGCCCTTTATCCAACCGTTCGGCCGCAGGCAAAATATTTTCGATCGCTGCAGGTGCTTTCCCGGGCAAAAGAACGCCATTTTATAACAAAGACCGGGATGATGCTGGGACTGGGAGAGTCAATGGATGCGGTGCGTTCTGTCATGAACGATCTGGTAGAAATTGGCTGCGATATCGTCACATTAGGGCAGTATCTGCAGCCGACCGACCGGCATCGGCCAGTGTCCCGCTTTGTTCATCCCGATGAATTCGCGCAACTGAAAAAAGAGGGAGAGGCGATGGGGCTTCGCCATATTGAGGCCGGGCCGTTGGTCCGAAGTTCGTATCATGCCGAGCGAGGCGCGGAAGCGCTCACGTTAAAGGGCACCTCTAGAAACCGTCACGAGCGGCCTGAATGCAAGGCGCCCGGAGCACAGGAACCGCAGTGTACATAGATGTACATGAGGATTCCGAGCACCGCGCAACGCAGCAGTCTGACCGCGCAGTAGGTTTTTAGAGGTGCCCTAAAGAAAGGAGACGTTTCATGAAAAAGATGCTGGTCTTTGTATTTTGGATCGTCTTTATGACGGTTGCGTCGGCAGAGCCGATGTCGCAGCAGGCGCCGAAGTTTAGTTTTGAGATGGCGGATGGCGTGCCGATAACAAACGAGACGCTTTTGGGAAAGCCCACATTACTGATGTTCTGGGCCTCCTGGTGCGGGGTGTGTCAACGGGAGATGCCCACGATGAAAACCCTGTATGAGCAGAAAAGGGGCAAGGGGTTTCAGGCCGTTGCGGTTGGATTTCAGGATACAAAAGCAAACATAACGAACTATGTGAGCGACCATGCCAGTACCTTTGTCTTTCCGGTCGTCTATGATCAAAAGAATAAGGCCTCCATCGCGTTTGGGGTAAGGGCCACGCCAACATTTTATTTGTTAGATAAGACCGGTAAGATTATATTGACCCATGTAGGGGGGGGACTGATGAATGACCCGGCCTTTCAGTCGTTTCTCACAACCCTTTAGGGCCCCTCTCTAAA
>CAZSME010000186.1:0-3001 GCA_964607665.1 uncultured Nitrospirota bacterium
CGCTCGACTTCGGACTGCTTGTTGACGGCGCGGTGATTATCGTGGAGAACTGTATCCGGAAGCTCTCAAAAGAACAACATCGCCTGGGCCGGATACTGACCCGTCCGGAGCGATTAAAAATCGTTTTTGAAGGTTCCAAAGAAGTCCGAAAGGCCACGATGTTCGGCGAGTTGATCATCATGATTGTCTATCTTCCGATTCTGACATTGACCGGCGTTGAGGGGAAAATGTTTATTCCAATGGCGTTAACGGTCGTCGTCGCGCTGTTCGGTGCAATGATTCTCTCGGTCACGTTTGTTCCTGCGGCCGTGGCGCTTTTTCTTTCCGGGAAGATTTCCGAAAAAGAAAATCTAATTGTCCGGCTGACCCAAAAAGCATATGCCCCGATTTTAACCTTTGCGCTTCATCACCGGGCCGCCATGGTTGCGGCTTCCGCCGTCATGGTCATTCTTTCGATCCTGCTTGTGCGCCTGCTGGGGAGCGAGTTTATCCCCAGTCTCGATGAAGGGGATATTGCGATGCATGCATTGCGTATTCCGGGAACCAGTCTTTCCCAGGCCATTGAAATGCAGCAGGTACTGGAAAAGGAGATCAAAACGTTTCCGGAGGTCGAAACGATCTTTGCAAAAATCGGTACCGCCGACATTGCAACCGACCCGATGCCGCCCAGCGTGGCCGATAACTTCATCATTCTCAAACCCAGGTCGGCCTGGCCCGATCCGACGCGATCCAAGGCCGATCTCGTGCAGGCGATAGAAGCGCATGTTCAAAAAATACCGGGGAATAACTACGAGTTTACGCAACCGATTCAGATGCGTTTTAATGAGCTCTTGGCCGGTGTACGAAGCGATGTGGCGGTCAAGGTCTTTGGAAATGATCTTGCGGTTTTGCTGGAGACCGGGCAGAAGATTCAGCATGTTTTGGAGAAGGTTCCAGGTGCCGCGGATGTAAAAGTAGAGCAGGTGACGGGCTTGCCGGTATTAACGATTGATATTAACAGAGACAAGATCGCGCGCTACGGCCTTCATATGGCCGATATCCAGGACGTGGTGGAAATGGCGCTGGGAGGAAAGAGCGGGGGGCAGATTTTTGAAGGCGATCAACGGTTTGCATTGATGGTGCGCCTGCCCGAATCCATTCGCGGCAATATAGAAGCGTTGAAGCAAATCCCCATCCCCCTTCCCCAGAATGGGGGAACGCCCCGTGTTCCTACGCTGCCCTCGCAGGGCACGTTGCCTCCGCAGGGCACGTTGCCCCTTTCTGCCGTGGCCGATTTTAACGTGGCCCCCGGACCCAATCAGATCAGCCGTGAGAATGGGAAACGGCGGGTGGTGGTCACGGCCAATGTTCGCGGTCAGGATATTGGATCGTTCGTCCGTGAGGCCCAACGGGCCATTAACGAACAGGTTGAAGTTCCAGCCGGCTACTGGACAACGTGGGGAGGGCAGTTTGAGCAGATGATATCCGCCACAGATCGCCTGAAGATTGTCGTTCCGATTGTATTGGCGCTGATCTTTTTCCTGTTATTTGTCACGTTTGGAAACATGAAAGATGCCCTCCTCGTTTTTACCGGTATTCCGATGGCATTAACAGGAGGGGTTGTGGCGCTTTGGCTGCGGGAGATTCCTCTTTCAATTTCAGCGGGGGTGGGGTTTATTGCGCTATCGGGTGTTGCCGTGCTAAACGGCCTGGTGATGATTGTCCTGATGAACCAGCTTCGCGCCGATGGGGTTCCGCTCGATCAGGCCATTTTCGAGGGAACACTTAAGCGGCTGCGTCCCATTCTAATGACGGCGTTGGTGGCGTCGCTGGGTTTTGTCCCAATGGCGTTTTCGGTTGGAACAGGGGCGGAGGTGCAACGGCCCTTAGCGACCGTGGTGATCGGCGGGATTCTCTCTTCGACGGTCTTGACCCTTCTGGTCTTGCCCGCGCTCTATCGGATATTCCATGCCAAGGAGGCGTAACTAAAGCCAAGCGGGCCCCCCTCTCATTTGTTTGACAGGATGAGAGGGTTATTGCAAAGACAAAATAGGATAGTGTATGGTTCCGGCCGGGGAAGGGCAGGGATTGCCCGAGGAGAAAAGAGCACGGTGAAAAGGGTTCCGTTATATTTAGCATTATTTCTCTTGGTTGGCTGTGGGGAGGATACGGAGCTAACCACAGATACAGGAACTGCCACGCCGACCGAAATAGCGCCAGCAGCTACAGGGGTATTTTCCCTCAACGCTGCTAAAACCGCACTTACCTTTGAGATCACAGCGACCAATCTAAGTGGTGAAATTATAGCAGCCCATATTCATAATGCAGCCGCTGGGTCTACCGGAATTGCTGTCAAAACCCTGGCTTTTACTAACAATACTGCATCGGGGATATGGAAGAGCACAGACTTTGAACCCCTAACCTCTGCTTTGGTCACTGAACTAGAGGCAGACCGACTTTATGCGAATATTCATACTGAGAAACACTCAGCAGGCGAAATCCGAGAGCAGATTATTCCCATTCCGACTGGGAGTAAGGGGTTTACAGCCAAGATAACGGGCAGCCAGCAAGTGCCCCCTGTGTTGACCGCGGCTACCGGGACCGGTGCATTCTCTCTGAATACAGCCGAAACAGAACTCACCTATGAGATCACGGTGACGAATATAGCAGGTGATGTTACGGGAGGCATTTATAAGGCAGCAGTGGGAGTGAACACGACATTTCCCGTATTAGTGTTGAGCTTCACCAACAATACCGCATCCGGTATCTGGAAAACGGATACCTCTACCGTCCTGACTCCTGACTTAGTGACTGCGCTGAAGGAAGGCAGGCTTTATGTGAATATCCTTACGGAAGCGAAACAGGAGGGTGAGATTCGAGGACAGATTACCCCGGTCGCCTCGGACAGTAAAGGGTTTATATCCAAAACGATTATAACGCACTAGCGATATCCCCTTTTCGAGAAAGCGTTGATTGACAACAAAAATGTTTCGTTGTACTCTACCCGTCCGAGTGGCTTTTT
>CAZSME010000187.1:0-2999 GCA_964607665.1 uncultured Nitrospirota bacterium
CGATCGGTTACAAAAAGGTGTCGAATGCCTTTTTCCGCCATCAGGTCGTTCGCATCCTGCGCGTTTTTATCAATATCGATTGTGATGAGGGGATAGCTCATCACCTCTCTGACAGAGGCCGTATCGTGGTTCAAACCAACCGCAGCCGCTTTTCGTACGAAATCGGCCTCGCTGATGACCCCGACGTCCTTCCCCCATTCATGAACGAGTAACGCCCCCAGTCTCTTGGCGCGCATCTTTTCGGCTGCTTCGCGCAACGTTGCGTTCGGAGAAACCTGCTCGATCTCACGATGCATCAGCAACGATAGGGGTGTCATTTAAAATTTAACTCGATCGTAATATCGGTCATCGGTGTTTCGGGTTGCTGGTCAATCGGCGGGGCATCCGAGGCCGGGGAAGAGTCGGCCCCCTCGTCTGTGTCTATGGCTGTCTCTGCATCCGCGCTATCCGAACCCTCACCGCCCGCCGCGTCCCCACCCACCGCCGTGTCCACGACTTCTGGCTCCGGTAAACTTTCCGGGTCGGGTTCCGTTAACTCCGTAGAAACGGTCTCCTCAACCTGCTCGTCCAAGGCGGTTCCCGAAAGAAGATCGTTGATCATTGCTGCGTCCGGAACGGCCGCCGCCGTTGGGGCGGTGTCCGAAACGATAATCGTCGCCTGGTTGTTTCCAACCTGAACCGTCCCCAAAACGGTCCCCGAGCCATCGCTGGCAATGCCGGTCACATCCAGCTTCCCCTCACTGCTCCAGACACCGGTTGCCAATTTTCCATCCTGCTCAAACACCCAAACAATAAAATAGGTGCCCCGCGCGGCCGCGACGGCCGTCGGGGTATGCACCTCGAATTTTGACCCGCTGCCGGTAAAGGCCTTTCCCACCAAAGCCCGTGCCTTCCCCGAAACCATGTTGACCACCGTGCTCCGCTGATCTTTGGAAGGATCGTAGATTTGCTCCGTGATTGTTATTTTCGTTTTCTCCCCCATCGTAATGATGCTGTCATCCGCGAACAGAAGTTTCGCGCGTGAACCCGGACCCGTTTCGTAGAGATCCCCAAAAAGCACCGCATCTGCTTTTTTGACCGCAGTTGGCTGCTTCTCCCCCGGATGCACAACGTTTACATCCTTTTTTACCGCGGTGACCGACCCGACCGTTGGCGCGGACGCCGCATAAGCCGAAACAATCGAAAAAAAGAACACGGCACTTGCAATCTGTAACACTATTTTATTGTTCATCGTCTTCTCCCCCTTTTTTCTTTACTCCGCTTAAAACGCAACCGTTGTACTTGCGGAGATGATCTGCCTTTTATAATCAAACACGCTAATATTCGATCCATTCACCGTCTGCTGATATTGCAACACACCCACAATCCCCTCCGTGAATGGCCGGGTAAATGTCAGCGTCACCGTTTGAATCTGATCGTCTCTTTTCTCCTTGTTGATCGAAAGCGTATGGACGTTGTCATATTGACGCGTCGTAAACTCTATTTTCAGAGCCGGCTCCACCCCCCCTCGAAGCACAGCCGATGAGACCCGGGCCGAAAAATGAAGCCGATGGCCTTGATATTCCCAATCGGTCTCCCGGGCCGACTCTTTGTCATAAGTATACCCCGTATTAATCCGCATTGCTTGATCAAAAACAGACTGCTTGAGGTGAATATCCAGCGCGTTATTCGTTCCGGTCCGATCGTCGTTGTTAGGGAAGGCGGCCGATTTCAGAAAATCCTTATCGGAGAATCGGTACTCCACGCGAGTCACCCGCTTTGGATTTCGCAACAGATCAACTGCTGCGGAAAGAAGGTGGGTATTCAAGTAGTCGTTCCCATCGACCGAAGCGGCAGAAAAGTGGTAGGAAAAATCAAGCCGATACGGTCGTTCGGGAATCCGATGGACCAGTAGCAGACCGAAATCGTGACTCTGCACATTAAATTGATCCAGCTCCTGATGAAACGACGTGTAAAGCTGATATTGCGCCTTGCCAGACCATTGTTCCGTCTCAAAAGTCTCAACACTTCCCTGCAGAACAACAACGGCCCGAAGATCGGCCTGATCCGTGATGCCGGTAGGAAGGGGCGAGGTCTCCGAAAGCAAGACCACGTTGCTATCCTGCTGAAGGGAGAGGCTGGTTGAGATATGCCACGGCTTATCCCCTTTTTTCTTTGCAATCTCTTTAAGATAGACCTTTGCCGACCGGGCCATCGTGGAATCCGGCCCTTTTTCGAGTACCTCTTCAAACGCATCCTCGGCCTCGTCCCAAATCTCCTGCCGATAATAGGCCACACCGGCATGATAATGCCCTCCCACGACCAATGCATCGGACAAGGCCGCGGCACGAATGAATTTGGGCGCCGCCTCCGTGAATCGTTCCAAGGCAAGATAATTGAGTCCGATATAGTAATGGGTCATCGCCTGACGCGCGCCATCTTCGGTTTCAAAAGGCGCCGCCAACGCCAGTTCGGAAAGCGACTCGTCATATCGTTTCAAGTGGTAGGTCGCCACGCCCAAATCAAAATGGACCTTTTGGAACGACGGATCGGACGCCGTGATGGGCTTGAGCGTTTCGTATGCCACGTCATACTGGCCTAAAAGACGCCGTGACGATCCCAGATAATAGCGGGCATCTCGATCGTTCGGCTTGGCCTTCAGCGCATCCTGAAAGATCACGATGGCTTCGTCATATTTCTTCTCACTTAAAAGATAAAGCCCCTTTGTCATCGCCAGGTCATATATCTGCGAAGGGGCTTCTTCTGCCGGTGGCGGTGGAGGGGTCTCCTTGGTCGGGGTCTCCTGAGTCAGACCAGCTCTCCAAGAAAAAAGAATTAAAAAAAACGCCCATCCAATCGATTTCTTCATGCCTCTTTCTCCTCTCTCCTTGTTGAGGGATCCACCCTTACCCAGTGAAAAAAATAACGGCACACTGCGGACAAGGTACAATAAAAGCGGAATAAAATCAATAAAGAGAACAATCGGTCAACAGGCCATCATGAGGATGGCGAAACAGGGG
>CAZSME010000188.1:0-2973 GCA_964607665.1 uncultured Nitrospirota bacterium
CGGCGGAGAAGTACCGTTCACCGATGTCCGAGAAGATGGTGACAAAGGTGCCCCGTTTTTCGCGACAGGCCACTTGGTAGGCGGCTTTCAGGAAAGCGCCCGAACTCTGGCCTAAGAAAAGCCCCATTTTGTTTGCAATCTGCGCACAGGTCTCATACGCCTCTTCGACGGTGATCGGCACCTTTTCATCCACGACGCTTGCATCAAAGATTTTTGGGATAATCGCGCCGGGTTGATCCAGCGGTTTCAGCCCCTCGATCCCCGGAAAGATCTCCGGACAGGCCATTACCACACGGACCTCCGGACGCGCTTCTTTTAATCGACGTCCAACGCCGGTGATTGTTCCGCCGGTTCCGACGCCTCCAACGAAGTGCGTGATCTCTCCCGGAATCTGATCCAGCATCTCAACGGCGGTTTCTTCGTAATGCGCGCGCCAATTATTTTCATTTTTGTATTGATCGGGCATGAAGTAACGATCAGGCGCCGCGTTATATCTGTGGTGCGCTTCGATTAAGGCCGCGTCGTACCCCGCAGCAGCAGGGGTTTCAATAAGCCGCGCCCCGTGCGCGCGAATCCGGCGTTTACGTTCGAGGCTGGCGTTGGCCGGGACCACCAGCTCCACATCAATCCCCAGCGCGGCCCCCATCATCGCGTACGAAATACCGGCGTTTCCGCTGGAGCTGTCGATCAGCGTTTTACCGGGGCCTAATTCCCCCGAGACAAGGGCTTCAAGAACCATTCGCCGTACCGGCCGATCCTTAATTGATCCGCCCGGATTGGTGGATTCCACCTTGGCAAAAAATCGGCAGTGGGGCAACTCGGACCGGAAGATCGGCACCTCTACTAACGGTGTGTTCCCGACGAGTGCCAGTAACGGCGCCTTCTCAAAGAAAGGCCGGAAACGGGTATTATCCGGCAATGACGAAGCCCCGGACTTCATTTGTTTCCGCAGAACAGTTCATAATCGATCAGTCCCGGAAAGGGAACACCAGGCGCGCAGTAAGAACAGTTCGGATCGGCCTTGATCTTCAGTTCGCGAAACTCGGTTTTTAACGCATCGTAACGAACAAGCCGACCCACAAGGGGATCGCCTTTTCCCAGAATAATCTTGATCGCCTCGACCGCCTCTAAAATGCCGATCACACCCGGAAGAACACCCAGCACACCCGCTTCGGCGCAGGATGGGGCCATCTCCGGAGGGGTCGGCTCCGGATAAAGGCAGCGATAACAGGGGCCTTTCCCGGGCCAAAAAACGGTCAGTTGCCCTTCAAAGCGATAGATCGAGCCGTGAACACAGGGCTTTTTCAGCTTCACACAGGCATCGTTCACCAAATAACGGGTTGGAAAGTTATCGGAGCCATCCACGATCAGATCGTACTGTGAGAAGATCTCCAGCACATTCTCTGATGTCAGCCGTGTCTTGTGTTCCACCACGTTTACATCGGGGTTTAACGCCTCAATCGCGATTTTCGCGCTTGTTGTTTTTGGGGTTCCGAGACGTTCCGTTGTGTGCAGGATTTGACGTTGCAGATTCGATTCATCGACCCGGTCGTCATCGACAATGCCGAGCGTGCCGACGCCGGCCGCGGCAAGATAGATCGTCGAAGGGCATCCGAGACCGCCCGCGCCGATCGCCAGGACTTTGGCCGAAAGCAGTTTGATCTGCCCCTCCTCGCCGACTTCCGGAATAGCGAGGTGACGCAGATATCGTCGGCGTTGCGGCTCGGTCAGCGCAACCGGCTGCACAAACGGAAGCCCTGCCCCTTTCCAGCCGTTGAACCCCCGTTCGAGGCTTTCCACATGCTGGTAGCCCAGTGTTTTTAATGCCTTGGCCGCAAAGAGGGAACGCACACCGCCCGCGCAGTAGCAGACAATATGTTTTGATTTATCGGGGACCAACGATTCGACTTTCAGCTCAAGATAGCCCCGATCGATATGAATTGCGCCGGGGACGTGGCCCTGCGCCCACTCCTCGTCGGTGCGAACATCGATTAGGATCAGATCGTTATCCCGCGCGGTGGCAACGTCGCTGGCCCGGACCTCCGGGATCTCTTTTTTTAATTGCTCCTTCCACTCCGGAAAGGTTGTACCGCTTGGGTTTGCCCCGCCGGCGACCGCGGGAAGAATTTCGATGATATCCCCATTTTTGACCGGCGTGTCCAATCCCTTTTGAGAGCGGATATCTTCCGCGTTTAGAAACAGGTTGACGAACCGGCGTACATTACCCGATGGATCAAGAATACGCGATTGCAGGCCATCGTAACGCTTTACTGCGTCGTTCAATACCGCGCGAACGGTATCCCCCTCTGCCGAAATCTCGGACTGGTTATTGGTAAACGCGCGTAACGGGGTTGGAATCTGCAGGGTCACCATTATTTTTCTCCTTCCAGAATTTCTTCTTCGATCCAGGCGTCGTTTTCGCGGTACCAGGAACGGAGATCGGCGATTTCGCCTTTTATCACCGAGACGATGGGGTAGCTATAGCCGCCCCAGGGCGAGCTGTTTTCCAGGTCGGTTTGCGACGCGATAGCCGGATGATCGGGGTGGCTATGATAAAACCCTAAAATGTCGAGGCCCTGTTGACGCGCAACCCGGCTTGCTTCGGCCATATCGGCCGGATTCAGTTGGTATCGGTCTTTCCGTCGCGCGACCTCGATATTTCGAGCCGGCATCGCGATAACAATGCTTCGGCAGGCCGCGAAATCGTTCCCCTCGCTCTTTCCCAAGAGGACCCCGCAGACTTCATCAGGGTACCCCGTTTTGGCGTGATCAAAGATCGTTTGACGAATCGAGGACGACAGCATAATCATCAGGCAGCCTTGTGATCTAAAAATATCTCTTTTCCCAATTGAGGTCAAGCGAAATTAGCCCGTTGACATCCCATGTACATAGTTTGTACATTATGTATGGAATGGAGTTTGAATTTGACGCCAACAAAAGCCGGGCCAACAAGAAAAAGCATGGGATTGATTT
>CAZSME010000189.1:0-1591 GCA_964607665.1 uncultured Nitrospirota bacterium
TATCGTTCTTTTAACCGACCTGGACAATTTCAAACAGATCAATGACACGCGGGGTCACGATGCCGGTGATATCGTGTTAAAGGAGGTCGCGAAGCGGCTTCTGAGTAAACTGCGCGCCACCGATTATGTTGCCCGTATTGGTGGCGATGAGTTTATGATCCTACTGCCGAAAACCTCTTCGGCGGAAGGGGTAGAGGTCGCGCAAAAAATACGGATGGCGATCGCGCAGCCAATTCTCTGGGGACCGCAGGGGGAAATCGCGATCACCGCCTCCATCGGCATGGTGATGGTGGAACATGCGATTCGGTCGATCGATGAACTGTTGGCCAAGACCCATCTGGCGCTGGCACGCAGTAAACGCTCCGGCAAAAATCGGGTTGCCTTCGACAACGAAGAGGAGGAAAAACGATGGGAAAAAGAGAAATCGTCCGCCCAGCATCTGGACCTCTTGCGTCAGAAGGGAGGGCTGCATGTTGTGTCTCAGCCGATTTTTCAGATTGACCCGATGCGGATTGTTGGATACGAATTCTTTAGTCGTTCCCATGTGGTCGGTTTTGAAGCGCCCGACGAGTTCTTCCGTTTGGCTGCGGAGGCCAATATGCTCTCTTATATCGACTGTCTCTGCCTTGAAAATTGTGTTCAGTCCAGCCTCTCGTTGGACCCAAAATTAAACTATTATCTTAATCTGTTCCCGTCGACCTTGCTTTCTACGCCGGTTGAAACCTTCGTGAAGATGCTCCCCGCGGGACGGCCGGCAGTCAACTACTGCATTGAAATCAGTGAACGGCAGTTTGTGGGAAATGTGTCCGACTTTGCCAAAACCGTTTCGGCCATTCGACAGGAAGGGGTACGCATGGTGATCGATGATGTCGGATTTGGACATACCTTTCTGGAAAGCCTGATTTTACTCAGCCCCGACGCGGTGAAGATCGATCGCGTTTGCACCAGCCATATTGCCGATGATCATGCAAAACGCCGTTCTTTGGAACGGCTCCTGAAAGTGATTCGGACATTGGGATGCGATATCATGGCGAAGGGATTGGAGTCGTCGGACGACCTTGCCGTTTTGCGTGATCTCGGCGTTCAATTTGGTCAAGGATTTTTACTAAAAAGCCCGAATGAGGATCCATCGCTTCCCCTTGCGCCCCCTCTTAATGTACGAGAGGGATAAGGCAATTACGGATGTTCTTCAACCCAGGACTCTCCGGAAGGGGTTCTCTCTTTTTTCCAGATCGGCACGGTTCTCTTGAGCTCATCAATACACCAGGCGCAGGCGGCAAAGGCGTCCTGCCGATGCTCCGCGCCCACCACAATCAAGACAATATTCTGACCGACGCCAATCGTGCCCACCCGATGGATCAATGTCGCCTCGATAATATTAAATCGCTTTAATGCCTGTTCGCGGATCGTTCCTAGCGCCTGTTCCGCCATATTGGAATAATGCTCGAATTCGATTTCGGTCACCTCGCGCCCCTTTGAAACGTCACGCGCCGATCCCAAAAAGGTGACAATACCGCCGATCCGATTCGAGACCGATTTGATCCGGGTAATTTCCTCCTCCACCGAAAAATCTTCGGTCTGAATACGAACC
>CAZSME010000189.1:1691-2964 GCA_964607665.1 uncultured Nitrospirota bacterium
TCCTGATTCACCGCGATCTTAATCCTGCCGTCTTTGGGAAGGTTTTTTGTGGAAGGGAATACCTCTTCCATCCGGGCAATAAACTGTTTTACGGTACAGTCGGAATCTAAATTAAGCACAACGCGACTGTGCCCCACAACCTCTTTCAGATGGGCAAAGAAATGAATCGAAACGGGGCGCATGAAACCTATTGTTGCGGTGGCGGCTGGGTACCCGCTTGTGTCTTCTGGACTTGGATCAACCAATCTTGAATTTGTTCGATCTCTTTTTCAGAAAGAACCGAGGAAAAGGGCGGCATGTTGTTGCGGCCGTTCAAAACCGTTTTCACAAAGAGATCGCGTGGAAGGGTCTCGCCCTCTTTTGTCAGGGCCGGCGCGCGTCCCGTGCCTTGCCCAATATCGCCGTGGCAACGATAGCAGCGAACGTCCGCTCGTGCGATGCCGTGATAGAGTTGCGCCCCCGGATGCTCCCCCAGAGGAATCGCCTTCTTTTCGCAGCCGACGATAAAGAACAGCAGGAAATACCCCATTGTTCTTGAAAAGAGCCTCCCGTTCATATAGATTAGGGTATACCATGATACTGAATCGTATTGCAATTTTCCCCCCTCTCTCTGACAAAGGGACCCCTCGCGTTCTCTTTCTTTTTATTCTTCTGGTTCTTTTGAGTCCATTTGACGCGAATGCCGAGGTCTATCAATACAAAGACAAACAGGGCGTAACCGTGTTTACAAATGACCCGGATGCGATCCCGCCGGAGTTTCGGAATTCGGCCAAAAACAAAGAAGATAAAGGCCCCACCCCCCATCCCACCCCGCCTGCGAAAGGCAAAAAATTAACCGACCCAATAGAAATAGGTAATGTCTCACCCGATAGCAAGGGCGATAAGGGAGAAAAAAACAAGCATATGGAGGGCCTCTCCCAGCAGGCCTGGCTGAAACCGCTGCTGATCAAAGGCGGGATTGTACTGATTCTGATACTGTTGCTGCTTTGCATCAAACTTTGGATTAAAAATCTTATTCTCAAGTTCATCGCGCGTATCGCCATTAAGGTCGCGCTGGTTGCCCTGACTTATCTGATCGGTTACCATCTGTTTACCACCTCTTCTTCGATGAAAGAGAACCCCGTCTCGTCCGTCATCAAAGAAGTCATCAAACCGGCAACCACCGCGATCGATAAGGGGAAAAAGAATGTAGACACGTTTAATGAGAAGCAGAAAGAGCAGAAGAAGGCGTTAGACGCGATCCATGATGCCGAACAGGGAGCCGGGGGAAGAA
>CAZSME010000190.1:0-2928 GCA_964607665.1 uncultured Nitrospirota bacterium
GCCGTTTGACCTCTTCCCACAAACCGGCCATCTGGAAATGTTGGTCGAGCTGACCCATTGACACGAGGGTCTATTAAGAGTACACTTCTAGTGTACCCTTAATAGGAGCCTCTTTATGAACTCGGTCAACCTGAAAGAAGCGCGCAAACATCTTGGCAACCTGGTTGAAAAGGCAGAGCGTGGAACACCTGTTACCCTGACCCGCCGTGGCAGGGAAGTGGTCCGCCTGGTACCAATAGAAAAGGCTTCCACCAAGCCGTTACCCGACCTAACGTCGTTTCGGGCATCGATCAAGGTAAAAGGAAAAACCCTGACAGACGAACTGCTGATCATGCGACGAGAAGAACGGCACTAATGTCCTTTCTTGATACCAGTATCCTCACACCCTACTACTACCCGGAAGCACGAAGCGCACGCGTACAGCGTCTTCTTATACAGGTTGACCGACCGGTTATTAGCCCGCTTGTTGAAGTTGAGTTTTATTGCGTGATCGCCCGTAAGGTCCGATCCGGCGAGATCAATAAAACCGCGGCCAAACGCATCTTTACAGAGTTTCAGCGCCATATCACAGAATTCCTGTTTGATGTTGTCCCTATTGAGGCCGGTGAATATACGTTTGCACGACAGTGCATTAAAGAATTGTCCACCCCGCTCCGCGCGGTCGACGCGCTCCATTTGGCCACCGCATCGTCCCACGACCTTGTGCTTATCACGGCAGATCGCGATCTTGCCCAAGCCGCCAAGCGTTTCGGCGTTCAATACAATCTCATTCCCTGACAACTTTAAACTGAAAGGGCTGCCACACAACCCTTTTTCCCCTCCGACCCCTTTTCGTGGTGCATATTGGGAGCATCCCCCAATGCACGGTTTTACAACGGCTCCCAGAGCCAGGTTGCTTTCGCAAGGATGAGATAGGTCTCTTCATCGGGCGTATGGGAGGGATTGGCAACCAGAACAATTCGGCTTCCCGGGCGGTACTCCCAATAAACGCGAAGATTTGCGGCAAGGCGCTCCGCCTCCCTATCCCACTGAAGAAGTCCCAAAAATCGCGTCGTGGGGGTCCAGGACCAATCGATATCCGCTTCAATCGTCTCCGCTACAAAATTGCCCTGGGGCAGATTGACCCAGTCTTTTGTTGTCCCCGCGCCCAGTTGGACGCCGGAAGACGCGGCCGCCGTCAGTGTCAGATTGATGGAACGCTTTTCTCCATCGTAAAAGCCGCCCCATTTCGTACTTAAAAAACCGGAATAGGGACGCCGTTTATCAGTAATCAGCATGACATTGTACTGCTCATAATGATAGGTGCCTTCCGGAATTGTAACCCCCGGCCGGATTTCAAAATCAGAAGGAAGGCGTTCCTCTTGCGGATCCCAAGCAATCAGAACAAACTCGCCGCCTTTTAAATAAGACAGCGCCCGAACATAACGACTGTCGTAAAGAAATTGGCCCGACCGATCGGTTTGAACCGTTTGCTCCAACTTGAATCCCCACTCCTGAACCGGCCCTGTTTTCGGTTGCGGTCGAAAATCGATATACCCCTGTGTCTCGGAAAGATCGGTTTGTTGGACAAACCCCACCTTCGGGTTAAAATCCGGATCAACACGAAGGCGATACAGATTGATTCGCCAGAGGGGATTTTTCCAACTCACCAACGCGTAGTCGGCATACGACCCTTCGCCCGAGTTCACCAAAAAGAGATTGGAGACGAGGTTCGGATGCGGGGAGATTGTAGTGTCCACCCCCAGGGTTTCATGGCCCGATTGCGCCGCGCCACCCCGGTAGGCGCCGATCACGCCGATATTGGATTTCAGGCCAACATCGCGCGTCAGCCGAAACACGCCAAACTCCTCCTCCGCGATACCGATTTCATCGGACCGTTTCGTTCCGATTCCCAAGAATCCAATCCCATACGGTTTGACTTTTCCGGTCAGCTTGATCCCTCCGAGAATCGGGATCGGCGTCCCTTTTACCAGTCCGATCCGCCGGCTAAAAAAAGGATGCAGTCGACCATCCAGACCAAACTCGTAGAAATTGGCCCCTTCCAGAAAGAACTCCCTTTTTTCCGGAAAGAATAACGGAAAACGGGTCAGGTTGGCGGAGAAGCGATCCACCTCCGTTTCCGAAAAGTCGGTATTCACCGTCAGATCGAGTGTCAGGTTGGTTTGAAAACGGTAACGAAGATCAAGTCCAATCCCCTCGTCGGTTTTCGCATCCTCTTCGGTTCGTTGATATGATCCTTTGAGATACGGCTTCATGGAGAGTGCCTGTTCCTGATCCATCGCACCCATACCCAGAAGATGTCCGGCCTTCGACGTTTCAAAGACTTTTTGCTCCGACGTTAAAGGACTCCAAAACGAGACCTCGTTGAGGTGGGGAATGCTGCGCCGAAATTGAATCCCCCAGGTTTGTGCCTCCCCTTTTTTGAAACGGAGTGTTTTGAATGGAATACGGATTTCGACCGACCACCCGTAATCGGTTTTGGACGCCGCCGCCTCCCATATCCCATCCCAGCTGGTGTTGACCCCGTCTCCGTCTCGACTGACCAGGGCGTCGGATAACGCGGAGAGGAGATTGGTTTCAAAAAAGAATCCGTTCTGATGATCGTGGTAGGTATCGATGAGAACAGCAAAGGTATCGCTTCGGGCAAATTCGGCATCCCGATGATGTTCGTCACCATAGACGAGAGCGGGTTCCGGATCATACAGCTTTGCGCCAATGTAAACGTTGTTCGGATCGTAAACCACCGACACAAACGATTCGCCTTTTGCCGGCCGGCCGATATCGGGGCGTTGTTGAATGAAATGCGTTGCAACGGGGGCGTCCTGCCAGACCGGTTCGTCGAGTTGGCCATCAATGTTGATTGGCTGTTCGGTAAGAGGAGAGGCCTCATAGGAAGGTTTGACCGCCTCTTGCCCCCACACCGTCGTT
>CAZSME010000191.1:0-2922 GCA_964607665.1 uncultured Nitrospirota bacterium
CCACCCTAGCCCTCCCCCGCAGGCGGGGGAGGGGATGGGAGAGGGTGGATTCCGGATTAAACATTTCCGGAATGACGACAGGGCATTACTTTATTATGAGGTCGTTTTTCGGAAAGAGCACCGACTCCCATTGCGCCGCCCCCTCGTGGAACGCAATTTCAATTCGAAGGGCCCAAATATCCAGCCCTTGCAGGGCGCCTGTTTCCAGTTTCACTGCGTCTTTTTCGGTGGTGACAATCGACTTCACACCAAGCCCTTTCGCGCTTTTCTTAATCTTCTCGATTTCCGAATCGGTATACCGGCAATGGTCTTCAAAAATCAGTGTCCCGCAGATTTTTGGCCCGAAGGGAGTCAGCAGTTTGATAAAGGAGTCGGGGTTGCCAATACCGCAGAAAACCAGAATAGGCTCATCTTTTATCTCCAATGGAGGTCGTGAGACACCGGTTTGCAGATGGATTAATGCCACAGCGGAGAAAAATGTTTTCAGCACCGGGCCGGTAAAACCGGAGGCCTCAATCATCGGGCATGCTTCCTGTTCGGTATCCTGTCGGGTCAGGATAACCGCGTTCGCACGTTTTACCGCGGAGATCGGCTCGCGTAACCGTCCTTTGGGAAGAAGCGAGTGACCGTGGTCTGTTGTATCAATGAGTAACAGGTTTAAGTCGCGGTGAAGGCGAAGATGCTGGAAGCCGTCATCAAGCAGAATCACTTCAACCTTAAAGTGATCGATCAACCACTGACATCCCCGATAGCGATCTCTCGCAACGACAATCGGCACGCCGCGTAACCTCCGGGCCATCAGATACGGCTCATCCCCGACGACCGCGGCCGATTCAAAAATCGTTTCGCCGTTGGTGACGACCGCAACATCCCCTTTGTAGTTCCCTTTGTATCCGCGGCTGACAATCCCGACAGGCCTCGCCTGCCTTTTGTAGTGTTCGGCAAGAAAGAGGGTTATCGGGGTTTTCCCCGTTCCCCCGACGGTGAGATTCCCGACACTGATGACAAAGGCATTGACCTTTTTGTGAGGCATGACATGGTATTTGTGCAAGCCATGCCAAATCCACCAGACGAGAAAGTATATCCCCGCGAGGGCCGTCTTGATCATGACCGGTTTTCTCCGGCCAAGACGGTTTGCTTGCCTTCAAACTGCATCAGATAGGTGCGTTTATAGGGGCCATTATTTTGAATTAATTCGTTGTGCGTGCCCATCTCGATAATCCGACCCTGTTCCAGAACAATAATGACGTCGGCCCCGACAACGGTCGAGAGGCGATGCGCGATGACAAACGTCGTGCGGTTTTTCATCAAGTTCTGCAATGCCTTTTGAACGAAAAACTCCGACTCGGAATCGAGCGCGGAGGTGGCTTCGTCCAGGATAAGAATCGGCGGGTTTTTAAGAAGGGCGCGGGCGATGGCGAGTCGTTGTCGTTCTCCGCCGGAAAGGTTACTGCCCCCCTTCTCGATCAGGGTGTCATAACCGTTGGGCATCTTACTGATAAAGGTGTGGGCATAGGCCGCTTCTGCGGCATGGATCATCTCCTCTCGAGAGGCGTTTTCCGCGCCATACGCGATGTTCCATCCGATCGTCTCATCGAACAAAATCGTCTCCTGGCTGACGATTCCAAAATGGCTTCGGAGCGAACTTAACGCGATCTTGGGCAAAGGAACCCCATCCAGCAAAATCACCCCTTCGGTCGGCTCATCAAATCGGGGGAGCAGGTGAACCAGTGTGCTTTTTCCCGCGCCGCTATGTCCCACAAGCGCGATGGTGGTTCCGGCCTTTACGTTGAAATTGAGCGCTTTCAGTGCGGGTGAGGCCGTTGGGTTGTAATAAAAAGAGACGTTCTGAAAGGCTATCTCCCCACGAACCGATGTGAGCCTTTTCTTCCCGGTGTCCCGAACCGTTTCATTTTCTTGATCCCAAAGGGCAAAGACCCGTTCGGTTGCGGCGAGGGCCTGTTGCAGCGTGTTATTCGCGGAACTCAATATCTTAAGCGGCCCATACATCAATGACGCCGCGGTAATAAACGAAAAAAAGGCGCCGGGGGTCAGTGTGTTATTAATGACCTGGAGGCCGGCATATCCAATGATCATCGCAACGCCAATCGCCCCGCAGGACTCCATCAGCGGGGGGGCGATCTCCGAAATTCGAACCGCCTTCATCAGGATTTGAAAATAGGCCCGGTTCTTTTTGTCGAACCGGTCTCCTTCAAATGTTTCTTTGCCAAAGGCCTTTACCACCCGAATGCCGGCGAGGGTTTCCTGAAGATGGGCCGCGAGACCGGCCAGGTTCTCCTGCCCAAGGAGTGAAAACCGTCGCAGTCGCGTGCTTAACCGGGCCAGCGGAACAATAAAGACCGGAATGACAATCGTGGCGAGCAGCGCCAGTCGGAAGTTTTGATAAAAAATGACAGAACCCAGCGCGATGAGTGTTAACGTTTGTCGAACAATGTCTTTGAGAACGGTGGATACCGCGCTTTGCATCAGGTTCACATCGTTAATCAGGTACGACATCAGGTTGCCGGTGGCGTTTCTCGCATGGTAACGAATCGGTAAATGAACGAGGTGACGATAGAGGCCGACGCGGATATCATTTACGACTTTGTTCCCGATATATTTCAACAGGCAGCCCTCTCCATAGGCCGCAAATCCTCTTAAAAGGGCGACCGCCATAATCGCGGGGGGGAGAATGATCAGCATGGAGCGGTCCTTCCGAATGAAGACATCATCGAGGAGCGGTTTGATCAGCATCGGGTAGGTCGCGGTGAGGAGCGCAACCGTGATGCCGCAGGCAAAGGCCGCAATCCATTGCAGGCGATAGGGTTTTAGAAACGCGAAGAGCCGAATGTAAAGCTTCATTGTGGAGATAGTATACAGACCGGAACCCGGCATTCCAAGAGGAGGGGTTTGTTGGGGGGC
>CAZSME010000192.1:0-2921 GCA_964607665.1 uncultured Nitrospirota bacterium
GTCATGTCGCTTTCGACCTCCATCGGCCCCAAGGCCAATCTGTTGGATGAAACGCCACAACATGCCCGAAGGATTCGGGTCAACACGCCGATTTTAACCAACAGCAATCTGGAAAAAATCCGGTCAATCCCAAACGATTCGGAGGGCAACGACACTACGCATGGCGCGGGTCATTTTCGGGCCAAGACTGTTCCGATTCTCTTCCCCGTTATAGAGGGCGCCGCGGGAATGGCCAAAGCAGTTGATCGGGTCTGTCAGGAGGCGTCCGAATCGATTCGAGACGGTTACAATTTTATTATCCTGAGCGATCGCGGGGTCAACGAAGAGATGGCGCCGATCCCGTCACTGCTGGCGGTCTCCGCGGTACATCATCATTTGATTCAGCAATCTGTTCGAACCGAGGTCGGGCTATCGATTGAAACCGGCGAGGCCCGCGAGGTCTCCCATTTCGCGCTGCTGATCGGCTATGGCGCCGGTTCCGTTAATCCCTATCTGGCCTTTGAGACACTGGTTGATTTGGTACGAGATGGGTATCTGCCTGAAACGATTGACGAAGCAACCGCCGAGGCAAAATATATTAAAGCGATCGACAAGGGATTGCTAAAGATTATTTCCAAAATGGGAATCTCGACGATTCAGAGTTACTGTGGCGCCCAGATTTTTGAAGCGGTGGGACTGCATTCGGATTTTGTCGACCGTTATTTTTCAGGCACGGCGTCTCGGATTGGCGGCGTCGGCATTGATGTCATTGCCGAGGAGGTGTTGTCGCGCCACGAAACCGCTTATCGAACCGATGCGCCGATCCGTCAACTGGAATATGGCGGCGAATACCATTATCGGATTCAAGGGGAGCATCACAACTGGAATCCGGGCACCATCGCGTCGCTGCAACATGCAACGCAGAAAAACAACCCCGCCACCTACAACGAGTTTGCGCGTCAGGTCAATGAGGGAACCGGACAAGGCAACCCCACAATCCGCGGACAGCTTCAATTCAAGAAGACCCAGCCGATTCCGATTGAAGAAGTTGAGCCGGCATCCGAAATCGTAAAACGGTTTGCCACCGGTGCGATGTCGTTTGGGTCCATCAGTAAAGAAGCCCATGAGATGCTGGCGGTTGTGATGAATCAGATTGGAGGCCGCAGCAATACCGGCGAAGGGGGCGAGGCCCCCGATCGATACACCTCCAACCGAAACAGCGCGATTAAGCAGGTCGCCTCCGCGCGGTTCGGCGTGACAGCCGAATATCTCGTCCACGCGAAAGAGCTCCAGATCAAAATCGCGCAGGGGGCCAAGCCGGGCGAAGGGGGACAGCTTCCCGGAACCAAGGTGGATGAGGTGATTGCCAAAACCCGTTACGCGACACCCGGGGTCACGCTGATCTCCCCGCCGCCGCACCACGATATTTACTCGATTGAAGATCTGGCGCAGTTGATCTATGACCTGAAGAATGTGAACCCCGACGCGTGGGTTACGGTCAAGCTGGTTTCCGAGGTGGGTGTCGGCACCATCGCCGCCGGCGTGGCGAAGGCCCACGCCGATCTGATTCTCATTTCCGGCGATTCGGGCGGCACCGGGGCCTCCCCGCTCTCTTCCATTAAACATGCCGGAACACCGTGGGAGATCGGACTGGCGGAAACGCAACAGACCCTTGTGCTGAACAATTTACGGGGACGCACACGGTTGCAGGTCGATGGCCAACTCAAGACCGGCCGCGACGTGGTCGTTGCCGCGCTCCTGGGGGCAGAAGAGTTCGGATTTTCGACTGCGCCGCTGATTGTCTTCGGCTGTATTATGATGCGGAAGTGTCACCTGAACACCTGTCCGGTCGGCATCGCCACCCAGGACCCGGTCTTACGGGCCAAGTTCACAGGGCAACCCGAGCATCTGATCAATTATTTCTTTTTCGTCGCGGAAGAAACGCGGGCGATCATGGCCCAACTCGGCTTCCGGAAATTCGACGAGATGGTGGGGCGTGTCGATCTTCTGGAGATGCGACCGCAACATGAAGCAACGAATGGGTCAGAAGCGAAGCGATTGAAAAAGGACGGGCTGGATCTTTCCGCGATCCTCCACAAACCGGAGGTTGCTGCCCATGTCGCCATGCACTGTGTTGAGAAGCAAGACCACGGAATCGAAAAAGCGCTGGATCATGAACTGATCGCATTGGCTCAGCCGGCGCTCTTCGACAAACAGAAGGTCTCCGCAAAACTTCCGATTCGGAACATTCATCGAACGGTGGGGGCAATGCTTTCGGGCAAAATCGCGCGTAAATTCGGCGGTGAGGGACTGCCCGAAGATACGATTCAATATCAATTTACCGGTTCCGCGGGCCAAAGTTTCGGGGCGTTTTGCGTCAATGGGGTGACCCTGCGACTCATCGGCGAATCCAACGATTACACCGGAAAAGGGTTGTGTGGCGGCAAGCTGATTGTGACCCCTCCTCCGGGCGCGCTTTTTGTGCCGGAAGAGACGATTATCATTGGCAACACCGCCCTTTACGGCGCAACCGGTGGAGCGCTTTTTGTCTATGGTTGCGCGGGGGAGCGGTTCGCCGTTCGAAACAGCGGGGCCACCGCGGTGATTGAAGGGGTCGGCGATCATGGATGTGAATATATGACCGGCGGCGTCGTGGTGGTGTTGGGGAAAACCGGTCGCAACTTTGCGGCGGGGATGAGCGGCGGCGTGGCCTTTGTATTAAACGAAGAGAACCTGTTTGAAAAGCAATGCAACTTAAGCATGGTTTCGCTGGAACCGGTCACGGAGAAAGCCGATCAGACCCTCTTAAAGGAATTGATCGAACGTCACGCCCAATATACACAAAGCCGAAACGCCACCCGGATTTTGAAGTCGTTTGGCCAAATCCTGCCGCATTTTACCAAAGTGATTTCGGTGGAGTACAAAAAGGTACTGCAGCAAAG
>CAZSME010000193.1:0-2914 GCA_964607665.1 uncultured Nitrospirota bacterium
TTTGCTTCCGATCCGCTCACGCTGACCCAGATTCAAACCTTTGGTCTTCAGCATTATCAGTTGGTCAAGATTTTCTTAAACTATATGACCAATCTTTTGCCCAAAATCCCCGATCCCGACGCGGCCCATCTGTTTCGATCTGTCTTTGATGACGAGTTTGGTCAGCATACGATTTTCCGGTCTCACCCCGCGCTCTATCGAAACTTTCTAAAAGCCACGGGGTTAAAAGACGAAGACTGGGGGAAGGTTCCGCTGCTGCCTGAGACGTCAAACTATATTGAGCAACATCTTCGGCTAACGCGCGACAGTGACTTTTTAGTCGGTTTGGGCGCGGTGGGTCCCGGCCATGAGTTTTCGATTCCGACGATGTTTGGATATATTGTTCGCGGCCTCAAAAAAAACACCGGTCTTTCCGATGAGCAGATCGAATACTTTACCTGCCATATGGAACAGGATGTGGAACATGCCAAAGTCTTCAACCAACTCATCTCTCGTCATGTGGAGACGGAGGATGGACAGGCCCGTTTGCGCGAAGGGGCAATCCGTTCGCTTTCACTCCGAAAAACCTTCTGGGACGGCCTGAACCGGGCGATTTTTGCTTAATCCGCTACAAAGAGGCTAATGTCGTCTGGTTCCCGGAACAATTTTCCCCAGCACAACGGGCCGACGGGCCCCGGTTACTGACGGGAGATTGGTGGGCTGATGGCGTTTGGTGTGATAGGCCAGCACGGCGAACGTGATCGCTTCAATCGCGCGGCTGTCAAAATTGAGCGCTTCAAATGTCTTGACCGGAATCGGCGCAAGATTTAATGACAGGTGTCCCATTAAAACCGGGTTGCGCACGCCGCCCCCGCCAACCACTACTTCGTCGACCGGCCCCTTCAAGAATCGCTTAATGTTGTACGCAATCGATGCCGCGGTCAATGCGGTAATCGTCGCGATCAGGTCTTGTGGGGAGCGGTTTTTATTGTCGCGCAAAATCGTTTCGATGAACGATTGGCCAAACATCTCTCGACCGGTGCTCTTCGGCGGTTTTTTCCGTATATAGGGATGCCGCATTAAATCAGATAAAACCGTCGGATCAACCTGTCCACGGCGGGCAATCTTTCCGTGCCGATCGATCGGCTTCCGAATGAGCGCCTGTACCAGGCCATCAATTAGCATATTGCCGGGGCCGGTATCAAATGCCTGGACGTCGTCTTTTTCCCCACCGGCTCTTAAATAGGTCACATTGCTGATGCCGCCGATATTGACGATCGCACGCGATTTTCGATTATGTCCGAAAAGATGGTAATGCAATAGGGGAGTGAGTGGGGCCCCTTCGCCGCCCGCGGCCATATCGCGCGGCCTGAAATCGGCAATCGTGGTAATCCCCGTCCGCTCCGCAATGACCGAAGGCTCGCCAATCTGAAGCGTCGAGCGAATCTTCCATTTTCCGACCTTTTTAGGCGTGGGAAGATGGTGAACCGTTTGTCCATGCGAGCCGATGAGATCGATTTGTGAGAGGGGGACACCGGCTTTTTGAGCGATCTTGATTGCGGCTTCTGCGAATCGTTCCCCCAGGTAGAAATTGAGGTGGCAGACCTCCGAGACCGATTGGAGACGGCCGGAGGCCAACGCGATCAACTCCTGCTGGAGTTTTTTCGGATAGGGAAAGATCGCAAAATCGATCAGCCGGATTTGATTGCCATCCTGTCGAATCTCAATCAACGCGGCATCAATGCCGTCGGAGGAGGTGCCGGAGATAAGGCCAATCACGTTCATTGCGAAGGAAGGTACAAGAATGTCTAAAAAAGATCAAGAACGATTTGAATAGTCAGGCCACATCTTGTTAGTCTGATCTCATGGTATCTCATGAACAATATATGCGGCGCGTTTTTGCGTTGGCCCGAAAGGGTAGGGGGAAGACCTCCCCGAATCCGATGGTCGGATCAATTATTGTGCGGGGAGGTCGTATTGTTGGAGAAGGATATCATCATGGGCCGGGTCACGCTCACGCGGAAATTGTGGCGCTGGCGCAGGCCGGGAAAAGGGCGAACGGGGGAACCCTTTATGCCAATCTGGAACCCTGCTGCCATCGCGACAAACGAACCCCGCCGTGTACGGATGCGATTATTCAAAGCGGTATTCGGCGTGTTGTTATCGCGATGAACGACCCCAACCCAAAGGTGAATGGGCGGGGAGGGGCGATACTGCGTCGCGCCGGTATCGAGGTGATCGGTGACCTCTTGAAACCAGAAGCCCAGCGGCTTAACGAAGTGTTTGTGAAGTATATTACGACAAAACGGCCGTTTGTCATTCTAAAGGCCGCGATGACGTTGGATGGACGGATCGCGACGAAAGCCGGTCAGTCGCGATGGATTACCGGGCCTGCGGCCCGACAGGAGGTGCACCGGTTGCGATCCGAAGTCGATGCAGTGCTCGTCGGCATTGGAACCGTTTTGGCCGATGATCCTCTATTGACCGTCCATCGGGCCGGATTTAAGAATCCGACTCGCGTCGTTATCGATCCGTATCTCAAAATGCCGTTATCCAGCCGACTTGTAAACTCCCCTTCTGACGCAACAACCGTTCTGCTTTCCTCTTCAAAGGCTTCATATAAAAAGCGAGAACAGCTTGAAAGAAAAGGGGTTCGAGTTGAATCACTGCCCTGCGGCAAAAAGGGGATTGCCTTTAGAACAATTCTCACAAAGCTCGGAGCAATGGGGATAACGAGTTTGTTGATTGAAGGGGGTGGAAACGTGAATGGCCGGGCCCTCCGCGAAGGGGTCGTTGACAGGGTTATTTTTTACATCGCGCCAAAGTTGTTGTGTGGTGAGGATGCGAAGGCCGTTGTTGCGGGAAGGGCGATGGCCTCGCTGGATCACGCGCTGTCCCTTCGTGATCTTACCGTCCGGAACATTGGCGGCGATTT
>CAZSME010000194.1:0-2893 GCA_964607665.1 uncultured Nitrospirota bacterium
CTGGATTCCGGACTAAACATTTCCGGAATGACGACATGGCGTTACTTTATTATGAGGTTGTTCATCGTCTCATCTTGAAGACGAATTAGACTCTTTGTCGATAATATCTACGCTTTTTGCGTAGATCATTTCTACGGCTCTATCAAGCCCACCGCGACCAACGGGAGCGGTAAGCCCGCAGGCGGCCGGGCCGCCTCAGATACTAAAATCGATCGGCTGGGGCGTATCCTCTATCTTTTCGTCCAGTGCCATCGCGATCAGTTTTGTCCGTATCGTAAAGGTCTCTTTTGCTCCCGAATGATCGGTAAGTTCCCAGATAATCGAATCGTGCGCCTTATCCACATGGGGAACCAGTCGCGCGCCCTGCACCCCAAACTGAGGCGAAAGATGAAACTCAATCGCCTCCTCCGGACAGACCTTCACGCAGGGAAGGCAGTCCCAGCAGTCATTCACATATTTGAGATAGGCCTTGTTGGCGTTTTGATCTTTGACGATCAAATCACCGGGGCACATCCGCAAACAGGGCGGCTGCACCGAGCCATGACAACCGTTGCATTTTTCAGGGTCCACCCAGACCGGCATCGTTATTTCCCTCCTTCATAAGGCCGGGTGAGCATTTCGATCTTCCCGCTTTTTGGCTCACGCCGCGAGTTCACAAATAAAAGCCAGTTGGCGTCATCCCGGTTGGGATAATCCACGCGCGTTTGATACGACGGCCAGCGTGTCTCTTTTCGATATAAAAGATGCGCAACCAGCACCTGGGCCACATCCACACGATCGATCACCTCATGGGCCTTCATCAGTTGATGGATATCAGACGCCGTGAGTTGTTCGAAACCTTCCGGCAATTTATTGAGCCGTTCCCGCGCGATGTTGAGCATCTCCTCATTCATTTCGTAGTATGTCGAGGCCCCACCGGCATATTGCTCCATAATTTTTTGAAGCCGGGCCTCGAAATCGACTGGCGATATCGGATAGCGAACCTTTCCATGATTTTTAGAAGGCCGAAACGCGCGCTCCTCCTCCGCGGCAATCGCTTCGTCGGAAATCTGAACTTTTGGGGCGGTCCCGATATAGGCCCCTGCCGCGCGCGCCGCGATCACCCCTTCGGCCCAGCAGCCGGAAACAAACTTGTATGGCGCGCCACCCGAAACATCCCCCGCAGCGTACAGCCCGTCTAACGTTGTCTTTCGATTGATATCTACCCAGAACCCGGCCTGACAATGCCCTCCGACGATATAGGGTTCCGTCCCCTGAACCTCAATCGGCTCTTTGGAGGGGTTGACATTATTGGCCGCCCAATAGAGGACCATCGAGGGATACATATCGAGATAGGCGGCCTTGAGGTCGTAGACCTGTTTGGGGGTCAGCCCACGGGTGTCCAGATAAATCGGGCCGCGACCTTCCTTGATCTCCTGAATCGGGCCGTAGGTGCGATATGGCGTTGGCGAGTGATCGCCCCCCAAATGGGCGTAGCGGGTCGCCATGAACTTCTCCCCCTTCGCGTTAACCTGCGGGGCATTGACCCCCAACGCAATCGTTCCGGTTGGCGCAATGGTATCTTTGGTTCGAAGCGCAACGTATCGCATTTCAAACGAGGTCATTTCGGCCCCCGCGCGAATCCCCATCGCATATCCCGCGCCGGTATTATAAGGGCAGTACCAGGTTTTGTAGGCGGTGTCACCGGGATTGTTGGGCCGATAAAGCCGCGCCGCGCCGCCGGTGGCCATGATGGTGGCCTTCGCGCGAACGACATAAAAAGCCCCGCTGCGAAGCGAGAACCCCACCGCGCCCACCACGCGATTATCGTTGACCAAAAGATTGGTGATCACGATCCAGTTATAAACCTGCGCGCCGGACGATCGGGCCGCCTTGGCCAGAATCGGCTTTAACGACTCGCCGTTGATTTTTATATTCCATCGTCCCCGTGGCTGATAGTTTCCTTGCTCATCACAGAGAATCGGCAACCCCCATTTCTCAACCCGTTTCACGCAGTATTCAAAAAGCTCCGCCATCGATTGCACCAGGTCTTCTCGAATCAGCCCGCAAGCGTCCCACTTCACATATTCGGTAAACGATTTCGCGGTCTCCCCTTTATTAAGGTAGGCATTAATCGCATTCATACCGCCCGCCAGACATCCGCTGCGATCGATATGGGCCTTCTCCAGGATGGTGACTTTCAGCTGGGGATAGCGTTCGCGGGCCTCCACCGCGGCCATACACCCTGCCGTACCGCCCCCGATAATTAAAATGTCCGTGTCGATTATTTTACGTTCAATCTTCATTTTTCTGACTCACTTGTTTGCGCGATCATAGAGAAAGTTTTGTCCCTTGTAAAGTAGCGATATAGAAGGCCGGCGTCTATGACAAGGGCAACAACCATGACGCTGTAAGCGTATGGGCTTTGTAGAACGGAAAGTGAAATCAGGGTGCGCGAGAGACCAAAGCCGACAAACCCAACATCAAAGCTCATGCAGATCCGGCGAAACGTTTCCGGATCGACCTTTCGAATGAGATAGGTCCCGATGGGAATCCCCATAAGCACGCTGGGGATCATCGTGGTTAAGATATCAAAACTCTCGGCCTGATACAGTCCTAAATAGTAATAAGCGATTGCCGTTATGGTGGATAACGAGAGGCGAATTATTCCGAGCGCCGCGCGAAAGTCCTGCTTAACCAATCCCTGATTATTTAAAAAAACGGCGAGGGGCGGCCCCGAGACCGTTGTAACCGCGTAAAAGAAACCAACCCCGGAGCCCAGAAAAAGACCGGCTTTTTTTTCGGACTGAATCGGCATCCGTATCCCACCGGCCTGGAAGAGAATGAGTGGGAGCAGGACACTAAATGTAACCAATTTAACCCATCTGGAGTCGACGCGAGAGAGGAGCAACGC
>CAZSME010000195.1:0-2881 GCA_964607665.1 uncultured Nitrospirota bacterium
TCCTCTTTCTCCGCCCCCGGTTCGTAATGGAACCGGATCGACTCCGATCGGGATCCATAGAGAATAATCTTTTGATGCGCTTCCGACAATTTTTGAAACGGGGTACGAAGATCAAACCGATAATGTTGGGCCAGTGCTTCTAAAATCTGATAGTAGTAAACGGACGACCGATACTCCCAGGGCCGAATTGCCCCGTCACGCAAAGAGAGCCACTTGTTCGGAACCACTTTATTCGGATCGATTTCGAGTGTGGTGCCCAACCCTCCGCAGGAGGCACAAGCCCCTTCCGGTGAATTAAACGAAAAGAGGCGCGGCTCGATCTTGGGATAACTCACGCCGCAGTCGATACAGGCCAGATGTTCTGAAAACAGAATTTCTTCTTTCTCCTTGAGAATCCGTACCACGCCGTTTCCCATCGTGACCGCCAGCTCCAGCGAGTCGGCCAGACGCCGCTCCAATCCCTCTTTCAGGATCAGTCGATCAATCACCGCTTCAATCGTATGTTGTTTGTATCTTGCGCCGGTCAGTGTGCCGCCTTCTTCTTGAGAAAGGTCGATCATTTTTCCATCGATTCGGGCCCGCACAAATCCTTTTTGACGCAGCAGGGCCAGCTCTTTTTTATATTCCCCTTTTCGTCCCTGAACAATCGGCGCCAGAATCTGTATCTTCTCGCCCTGCGGGTATTGCATGATGGTGTCGGCCATCTGCGAAACGGTCTGCGAACAGATCGGCTTGCCACATTTGAAGCAGAAGGGGCGGCCAATCCGGGCGAACAGAAGACGGAAATAATCGTAAATCTCGGTCACGGTACCGACGGTCGAACGCGGATTCTTGCTCGTTGTTTTCTGTTCGATGGAAATCGCCGGAGAGAGTCCTTCGATCACGTCAACGTCCGGTTTATCCATCAACTCCAAAAATTGGCGGGCATAGGCGGAGAGCGACTCGACGTAGCGGCGTTGTCCCTCCGCGTAGAGGGTGTCAAAGGCAAGCGAAGATTTTCCCGAGCCGGAAAGACCGGTGATCACCACAAGCTGATCGCGCGGAATTTCCAAATCGATATTTTTAAGGTTATGCTCTCGCGCCCCTTTGATGATGATCTTTTTTCCGTCCATCGGTTCCTACAAGATATGGAAGCGGTATTTTACCATAACGGGACGCGCAGACGCGTCTATTTGAATTGGGGCCGTGGATAAGCAGAAGGGGAGGCGTGGGAACTAGAACGCAATCTTAATCAGATTGAGTTTCCAAAACAGCGTGTTCCCTCTTGTGGAAGAGTCTCGCGTTGGCTCGATGACCGGAATCTGCACGGCCATCTCCCCATCGTTGACTTGAACAAGGGAACGGGAAAGCTGCATCGATCCATAAGCGGTTCCCAGGATAATTCCGACACCGGCTCCAATCTTGATGTTGTCGGTGTGTTCGCTGGAATGCTCCACGAAGGCCAGCGTGGCGCCGCCAACAAGTGTCCCCACCAGTCCGCCCCAGAGACCATCCATCGCGACGTCACTGATCGAATCGCGTTTGTGCGCGTGAACGACGTCCATGGGAATCATCGTAATAAAAAGGGCAAAGAGCACCAACAGCGTAACATGTCTCATCGTTTTCTCCTTTATCTTTTAAGAGGGATTAGGTTTTCCTAAAGCGGGGGCGATAATACCCAAATTGTTTTTCAAAATGCAAGTAACGTGACTCCGAAGAGGAACATAAAACACAATAAACACGTGTTTGTAAGTCTTATTTTTTTGTGCTATGATCCGTCTCCGATGGAACGAGACGGTTTTACGACAATACTAGATCAGGCGATTCGACAGGGGGCCTCCGATATCCACCTGAAGGCCGACTATCCTCCTTTTTTTAGGGTTAACGGGTTCTTAATCGAGGCATCCAAGCAGCGTCTCTCTACCAACAACACACTCCGAATAGCCAACTATCTTCTCGAAGAACGCGGGCTCTCCCTGATTCAAAAGACCAATGCGCTTTATGTAAGTGATTTGGGCCGGGGCACCGCAGAGCTTTTCACCGATATTGATGCTTCCTACGAAATGGCCAACAAAACACGGTTTCGGATCAACCTTTACAAAAACCGTGCGACGGTTGGCATTGCAATGCGGCTGATTCCCAATGAGGTTAAGGGATTTAAAGACCTCAACCTCCCCGATTCCATTGAGAAGGTTGGAAGCCTTCGCCGGGGGTTGATTCTGGTCACGGGCGCGACCGGCATGGGAAAATCAACAACCATTGCGACGATCCTGGATCATATCAACAAGACACGCACCGATCATATTCTAACGATTGAAGACCCGATTGAGTTCGTTTTACAGCCCAAGCAATCGGTGATTACACAACGGGAGATTCCATCGGATGCGGCCTCGTTTACCGAGGCAGTTCGAGGGGCGATGCGTCAGAACCCCGATGTGATGATGATTGGGGAAATGCGGAATGCGGATACTGCAGATGTTGCCTTGAAGGCATCAGAAACCGGTCATCTGGTCATCTCCTCGTTACACACCCCCTCCGCGGTTCAGACGATTAGCCGCTGTGTCTCGTTTTTTGACCCCACGATGCAGCCAACCGTTCGGCTTCGATTTGCCGAGAATATCATGGCCATTATTTCATTGCGGCTCTTGCCCCGTACCGATAAGGTGGGGATGATACCGGCCGTCGAGATTCTCAGGGCAACACGGATGATTCAAGAATGTATGAAGTCGGCGGAACGAAGCGGTGAGATCCTGGGACATATGGCGAAAAGCCGTGAGTATGGCATGCAGACATTTGATCAACACCTCATGGAGCTCATCCGGGACAAGAAGATCTCTCTTCAGGTCGGTCTTGGGGCCGCCACCAGTCCATCCGACCTCGAACGATCGATCCAGTTCGGCGA
>CAZSME010000196.1:0-2860 GCA_964607665.1 uncultured Nitrospirota bacterium
ATGAAACCGCCATTCATTAAAGGCAACATAAACGTCGTTGCCGATCACCTTCGTTGGGTAAACCCGAACCTGCGGCATGACCGCATCGGGGCGAGGACCCTGTCCTAAAACACAGCCGGTTTTGATACTCACCTTCCAGCCATGCAGCGGACAGACGACCGCGTCACCCGAGACAATCCCGTCAGACAACGGCCCTTTTTTATGCGGGCATTGATTATCGATCGCGGCAAACCCGCCGTGACCCAGATTAAAAAGCCCGATATCGTAATCGCCATAATAGACCCGCTTTCCTTCATTCACAGGAATCGTATCGATTGAAGCGACCTTAAACCATTCTGTTGACATAAATAAACCCATCCCCGCCTCACCTCCCCTTGAAGGGGAGGAATACAGGCGAAGCCGTACCCCTACAGAACCAGGGCCTCGGCTTCTTTGGGGAGAACCAGTTCCTGAAATTGCATCGGGTGGACCGGCTTTTTCGATTCCTCCCACCACGGATCCTTTGCGCGTTCCTTCGCCTTATTCAACCGATCCAGCATCCGCTTCTTCTCCTCCTCCGGCGCTAAAACCGTCTCCCGCCGAACCTTCTCCATCCCAAGCCGTTCCACAAAGTCGTAGGTCCGTTCCAGGTAAATCCCATTTTCCCGATAATACTGGAAGAAGAGATAAGCCGCCTCTAAGGCCTCTTCCGATGTCTTCACCGTAATGAGAATGTCGGCCTCTCGAACCCGTTTCCCCGCGGCCCCGCCGACGACCACCTGCCACCCCCCTTCAAATCCAACCAGGCCGATATCTTTGACCGTTGCCTCCGCGCAATTTCGAGGACATCCAGTGCAACCCATTTTGACTTTAGCCGGCGTATACAGATTGTCAAGATGGGCCTCCATCGCAATGCCGGTTGAAATCGAATCCTGTGTCCCATACCGGCAAAAGTCGGTTCCGACACAGGTTTTGACCATACGGGTCGCCTTGGTATACGCAAAACCGGAACGCATTCCGACCTCCGCCAATTCCGCCCAAATTTTTGGCAGGTCCTCTTTTTTAACACCCAGAAGGTCCAACCGCTGACTGCCGGTGACTTTCACCATCGGCACATTATATTTATCCGCAATATCGGCAATCTTCCGCAGCTCCGTTGGAGAGGTCACCCCGCCCCGCATCCGTGGCACCACTGAAAAGAGGCCATCCTTCTGAATGTTGGCATGCACCCGGTCATTGATAAACCGCTTGGAGCGATCTTCAATATGATCGCCCAGCCAAACCTCGTCGACCAGAAACGCCAAGGCCGGCTTGCATGCGGCGCAACCAATCCCATTGCCATAAATGTCCAGAATATCCTGCACCTTTTTGAGCTGCTGCGTTAAAACCATCTGACGCAGCTGCATCTTTGGAAACGGAACACAGGCACAGAAAATATCTTTCTTCTCCTTCTGAAATTGAGAGCCGGCAACGGCCATTACAATCCCTTCAACCAGACCTGCGCAGGTTCCGCAGCCGGACGTGGCCTTTGTGCAGGCCTTCACATCGGACACCGACGTGAGGTTTTTCTCACGCACGGCACAGATAATCGCCCCCTTGGTCACACCGATACAGCCGCAAATGGTATCGGTATCGGGCCGCGCCATCACATCGTTGTGCGTGCCGGGGGTGTTTTGCGACGGTTTATCAAACAGCAGATGTTTGCGGCGATCCCCCAGCGGCTCACTTTTCCGCATCAACTCCAGAAAATGGGCGGAGTCCGACGTATCCCCAATCAAAATACAGCCGACCACCTTATCTTCGGAAACGATAATCTTTTTATAAATCCGGGAAAGATCGTCCTGATACGAAACCATTTCTTTGACGATGCCATTGGACGATTCAAAATCTCCGGCGGAAAAAAGCTCCACCCCCATGACCTTTAGTTTTGTGGCCGGGATCGAACCAACATACGCCGCATGTTCCTCCCCCGTCATCGTGGCCGCCAGTATTTTCCCCTGATCAAAAAGCGGGGCCACCAGTCCGTAGGTCACACCCCGATGTTCCACACATTCTCCAATCGCGAAGATCGCGGGATCGCTGGTTTCCATCGCGTCATTCACGACAATGCCTCGATTCACGGTGAGTCCCGCCTTTTTCCCCAACGCCACATTGGGGGTAATACCGCAGGCAATCACCACCATGTCGGCATCAAGGGAACTATTATCTTTGAACCGAATCCCCTCGACATGGCCGTTCCCGATGATATGTGTCGTCTCTTTGTTGAGCAAAACAGAAATCCCCATTTGCTCAATCTCACGCTGTAAGAAAAGCCCGCCGACGGCATCAATCTGTTTTTCCATTAACCAGTCCATTAAATGGACAACAGTGGTCGTAACCCCGTGATTCGCAATGCCGCGTGCCGCTTCCAACCCGAGCAGGCCGCCGCCGATGACAACCGCGGTCTTGGCCTTTTTGCAATAGTCCAATATCTTGTCGGTATCCCAGATATTCCGAAAGACAAAAACGCCGTCTTTGTCCACGCCACCGATTCGAGGGATAAACGGGGTACTTCCGGTGGCCAGCAACAAAAGATCGTAATCAAAGGCGGTCCCATCGGCCGCGATCACCTTTTTGGCCTTTGCATCAACATCCACCGCTTTACATGATAACCGCAGATCGATCTGACGCGCGTCGTACCACTCCTTCGTGTTGATATAAATATCATCAAGCGATTTTTCTCCCGCTAAAACAGAGGATAAAAGAATCCGGTTGTAGTTATAGTAGGGCTCTTCACTTAAGACCGTGACGTGAAATCGGTCCGGTTTTCTTTTTAAGATTTCATCCAGACAGGCCATCCCGGCCATTCCATTCCCGACAACAACAAGGCGGGATGCCGCCT
>CAZSME010000197.1:0-2858 GCA_964607665.1 uncultured Nitrospirota bacterium
TAACGGGTAAACAGGGAGGAAAAAGGATGAACGTCGGTATTCCAAAAGAGATTGAAGCGAGTGAACGCCGGGTCGCGGCGATTCCAGATATTGTGCAGAAGATGGTCAAGGCGGGCTTATCGGTTTGGGTCGAAGAAGGCGCCGGGAAGCCGGCCTTCTTTGCCGACAGCGAGTATGAGAAGGCCGGTGCGAAAATCACAAAGGATGCGGCCTCCTTATTTTCAAATGCCGATATTGTCCTTAAAATTCAGCGCCCGCTGATGCGATCTCAAGGGGTTCATGAAGTTGAATGGATGAAATCCGGTGCCGTGCTGATCTCGTTGATTCAGCCGCTCACCTATCCGGATATTGTTCATAAACTGGCCGCGAAGGGAATCACCGCGTTTGATGTGGGGTTTGTTCCCCGTATCACCCGTGCGCAACGGGTGGATATTTTAAGCTCGATGTCGAGCCTTGCAGGGTACAAAGCGGTTCTTTTGGCGGCATCGGCCCATGCTCGACTGATACCGATGATGACCACCAGCGCGGGGACCTATCCGCCCGCGAAGGTGCTCATCTTAGGCGCGGGTGTGGCCGGGTTACAGGCGATTGCGACCGCGAAACGGATGGGGGCCGTGGTTTCGGCCTTCGACACAAGACCCGCAGTGAAAGAAGAAGTCCAAAGCCTGGGGGCCACCTTCGTGGAGGTCGATCTGGCGGGGGAACAGGCCGAGGATGCTGGGGGATACGCTAAGGAGCTTTCCAAGGAGTTCTACAAACGGCAAGCCGACTTAATCGCGCAACATGCCCGGCAATCCGACATTGTGATTACCACCGCGCTGATCCCCGGCAAGGACGCGCCATTGCTGATCCCCAAAAATGTGGTTGCCGAGATGAAGCCGGGATCGGTCATCGTGGATATGGCGGTCGAACAAGGGGGAAACTGCGAACTGTCTCGAATGGGAGAGACCGTGGTCGAACATGGCGTCACGATCATTGGGGCTACGAATCTGCCCGCAACAATTCCGATGCATGCCAGCCAGATGTACTCCAAGAATGTATGGAACTTTCTCTCGCTGATCTATAAGGAGGGGAAGATCGAGCTCGATCAAAAGGATGAGATTATTGGCGCGACGTTGATTACGCATAAAGGGGAGATTGTCAACGAGCGAGTAAAAGCCACTGTTTTGAAAGGAGGAAAGTAAATGTCGTCCGAAATTCTACTGAGCCTGTATATCTTTATGCTGGCCGTTTTCCTGGGGTATCAGTTGATCTCCAAGGTTCCGGCGTTATTGCATACCCCGCTGATGTCGTTTACCAATTCCATCTCCGGGATTTCGCTCGTCGCCTCTCTGGTGGCCGCGGGTGGCGATCATGGGCTGCTGGCAACGGTGCTAGGCTGTATCGCGGTGACCTGCGCCACAATCAATGTGGTCGGCGGTTTTCTGATCACCGACCGGATGCTGAAGATGTTCCGAAAAAAAGGAGGAGCAAGCTAACATGGGGGCACAGATCATTCATTTCGCTTATTTTATCTCATCGATCCTTTTTCTTTTGGGATTGCGTGATTTAACCCATCCCGATACGGCGCGCCGGGGAACGTCACTGGCCGCATTGGGGATGCTTATTGCCGTTGTCGGGACACTGCTGCATCATGAGATCGTCCGTTACGAATGGATCGTCGCTGGTTTTATTATCGGTACGGCCATCGGAATCCCGATGGGTCTCAAAATCCCGATGACCAAGATGCCGGAGCGAATCGCGCTGTCCCACTCGTTTGGCGGGCTGGCCATCGCCCTCGTCGGGGTTGTGGAATATTTCCGCCACGCGGGGCAGCTCAGTCCGGTTCAGATGGGGACGATCGGCTTTGAAGTCTTTTTGGGGGCCGTGACGTTTACGGGAAGCCTGATGGCATTTGGGAAATTGCAAGAGCTTCTCCCCGGCCGGCCGATGACCTTTCCGATGCAAAACATGATTACCGTCGGATCGATTATCGTCGCCATCGGGCTGGTCTTTTTCCTGGTGATGCAGCCAGCGAATGCAACGGCGTTTAATCTCCTTTTGGCGTTGAGCTTTGTTCTGGGTGTCTTGCTGGTTTTGCCGATTGGCGGGGCCGATATGCCGGTGGTGATCTGTCTGCTCAACTCGTATGCCGGGCTTGCCGCCGCGGCCTCCGGGTTCGCACTCAATAACATGGTGCTGATTATTTGCGGTGCGCTGGATGGGGGGTCCGGGTTCATCCTGTCGGTATTAATGTGTAAGGCGATGAACCGGTCGTTTTCCAACGTGCTCTTTGGCGCGTTCGGACAGGTGGCCCCTTCTTCGGGTCCCGCGCAGCCGGACAAAAAAGAGGCAACGGTTCGAAGCGGCACGATTGACGACGCGGCAAAAATCTTTCAAGCCGCGAAATCAGTGATTGTAGTTCCGGGATATGGGATGGCCGTCGCGCAAGCGCAACACACGGTAAAAGAGTTGGCGCGCATCTTAGAGAAAAACGGCGCGACCGTGAAATACGCGATTCATCCGGTTGCGGGCCGGATGCCCGGTCACATGAATGTGCTTCTGGCGGAGGCCGACATCCCGTATGAACATTTAATCGATATGGACGATATCAATCCGGAGTTTCCCGAAACCGACGTCGCGTTGGTCATTGGCGCGAACGACGTGGTGAACCCCGCGGCCAAGACCGATAAGGCCAGCCCGATTTACGGGATGCCGATTCTGGAAGTCGAACAATCCAAGCAGGTCATCGTATTAAAACGGAGCATGAACCCTGGATTTGCCGGGATCGACAATGAACTCTTTATCCGCCCCAACACGATGATGGTCTTTGGCGATGCCAAGCAGACCCTGCTGAAGGTCACGGCTGCGCTCTCTAA
>CAZSME010000198.1:0-2852 GCA_964607665.1 uncultured Nitrospirota bacterium
GCCTTCTCAAGACGTTTATAGTTTTTATCGATTTGGGTCTGTGTCTCTTTCAATGACTTGGACAACGCGACAAAGGCATTAATATCGATCTTCACCGAAGCCTCGGCTAACCGTTCATTCAGGACAGGAATCTCGGCTTCCAGCCGGCTAATCTCCGCCTCTAAGAACGCCATCTCCTCTTTGATCGGTGTTAGCGTTTGGGAACGCTCTGTCAGAATATCGGATTGCGGCTTTCGGCCTTTATTTTTTTGTTTCGGTGCAGATACCGTTTGAGAGGGGATCGCTGCCTCTGCCTTTGTCTCCGACGATTCCTCGCTCCAACCGACCTTGTCCAGGAAGTCATCATAGCTGCCGAGGAAGAGCTCGGTCTTTCCGTTTTGGAAGACGATCAGCTTGGTCGCGGCGACCTCCCGCAGGATCATCTCGCTGTGGGTGACAATCACCACGGCGCCTTGAAATTGCTGAATGCTGTCCACCAAGGCCTCGATCGACTGCATGTCGAGATGATTGGTCGGCTCGTCCAAAAAAAGAAGATTGGCGGGGGTGGCCAGGATTTTCCCCAGCATCACACGACTTCGTTCTCCTCCCGAAAGGACGGAAACCTTTTTCTCGGCATGATCTCCGCTGAACATCATGATGCCACAGATCGTTCGCACCTCGGTTCGACCAAGGGCAGGATTGGCGCTTCCGATTTCCGATTCCACCGTGTATTGCGGAGAGAGTCGATCGATATTGGTCTGACCAAAAAATCCAAGCCGTTGATTGACGCTGGGCCGGATGCTGCCCGAAACAGGGTGGAGCTCACCCGACAGGAGATTCAGCAGTGTTGACTTGCCACGGCCGTTTTTCCCGATGATCGCGATACGATCTTTCGCTTCGATCGCAAAACTGAGATTGCGAATCAGCGGGAGATCCGGCTTAAAATGAAACGAGATATTCTCCACATCAAGGAGGGTTTTTCCGGTGAAGGGGGTGTAATGAAACTTAAAATTCAGATCGGCGATCTGGGCCAGCCGGTCGCGAGCCGGCATCTTCTCCAAGAGTTTTACCCGCGACTGAACCGCCGAGGCCTTTGTCGCCTGCGCACGAAAACGATTCACAAACGTTTCAATATGCTTGCGCTGCTTTTCCTCATTTACCCGTGTCTTTTCGTGAATCTCCTCCTCCTGCTCGATTTGCGCGTAGATCTTCGATGTTCCTCCCGCAATCTTTCTGATCTTTTTTCGATGGATCAGCGCGGTGTGGGTTGTGACGCTGTCCATTAGATCCCGATCGTGCGAGATCAAGATCATTTCATCCGGCCACGCATTTAAGAATTTAGTGATCCATCGGATTGAAAGAATATCGAGGTAGTTGGTCGGCTCATCTAAAAGAAGGAGGTTGGGACGGGCGACCAGCGCCTTGGCCAGATTCAAGCGGACCTGAAAACCGCCTGAAAATTCGGACGGGGGACGGTCCATGTCTTCTTTCGTAAATCCAAGACCAAACAGAATCTGCTCCACTTTGTAGTGGTCGTATTCTTCTTCGGGCAAAAGGCCCAGACACCCCTCCTCTAAAACCGTCGGCTTCGTAAAATGGATATGCTGTTCCAGATGGCCGATTCGGTAATTTTTTGGAAAGGTGATCTTGCCATCGGCCTCCTCTTTTCCAAGAATAATGCGGAACAAGGTCGACTTCCCGTGGCCGTTTCGTCCCACCAATCCGACCCGTTCGCCCGGCCCCATTTGAAACGAAGCATCGTCAAACAGAACCTGCTTGCCGTAATTTTTATATAATCCTTGAATCGAAATCATGGGGTGTTTAGAAGGAGGCGAGTTGCGCGGTGAGAGGGCGGGAATGATCCATGTGTTTGTGCAACGATCTTTTTTCAAGCGAGGGGGTGCGGGCCTTTTTTAAGATCGGTTTTAGGATGGGATAGATCTGTCCCGCAATGAGTTCGTATCCTTTTGCCGTGGGATGAAGCCCGTCGGGCAAGGTTAATCCCCGGTTTCCGGCAACACCCGAAAGAAAGAACGGAATCAGGGTCAACTGATATTGCCTTGCCAGTTTGTGAAAAATTTGTTCAAACCCCTCGGAGTATGGCTTGCCATAATTGGGAGGGACCTTCATCCCGGCCAGAACAACCGTGACCCCGTTTTTTTGGAGTTGCTCAATGATCGTAGAGAGGTTTTGTTCGATTTGGGAAAGGGGAAGTCCCCTTAACCCGTCGTTTGCGCCTAATTCCAGAATGACAATATCCGGTTGATGTCGGAGCACAAAATCGATTCTTCGAACACCGCCTGCGGTGGTATCTCCGGAGATGCCTGCGTTAATAATCTGATAGGGCCATCCTTCTTCTGCTAACATTTTTTCTAAAATGGCGGGATAGGCCTGATGGGGCGCAACCTCATAACCTGCGGTCAGGCTGTCTCCAAAGGCGACAATCACTGGCCGGGCGTCCGTATGTTGCACGTTGATAAAACGGGCTTCATCTTTGTGCGGAGGCATGGTGGAAGCGATTATGTTTTCGGGATTGTAGAAGGCCAAAAAAATAGAACCTATCAAAAGAACGAACTTTATGGATGCTTTCATCTCTTTTCGCGTAGTGTATAATAGAAACCTTGCGAGAGCAATTATTACTAATTGCAAAATAGAACTAACATTCGTCATACCGGCGGAGGCCGGTATCCAGTTTTTTATTCATGGATTCCGGCTAGAAGCACGCCGGAATGACAGCGTTACTATTATGCACTTATTATTAGTAAGGCGATGATAAAAATTTCGAACGTAACCATGATTTTTAGACGGGGAGGGGCTACGAGCCCTGCGAGGGACAGTGGATTGGCCGTTACGGCACTCGACCGGATTGATCT
>CAZSME010000199.1:0-2829 GCA_964607665.1 uncultured Nitrospirota bacterium
ACCGCCGAGCAGGGGCGTCTCGTGAGCCGGGCCGCACGAATCGCTTTCATCCCAACTCACACGAACGGTTCCATCCCCGATTTCCATCTGCTGATATCGAAGGCCTTCCGCGATGATCAGCGCATTCAGCCTTGGTTTTTTGAACGATCCCTTGCCATGGACATTCAGGGTAAGGTTGCCCGCGAGAGTTTCATGGTGCGATTGCAACAGGGCAATGTCTTGAATCGGTAATGAAGTGGCCTTCGCCGTAATCTCGTAGGTGCCTTTGTATGAAATCTCTCCTTCTCCTTCGACGGTGACATCCTTTTTCTCTAAAACGACCTTGCGAAGCCGAACCTCTTTTTCCGTAACGATCAGCCGTAACTTGCCCCGTTCAAACGGTTCACCATAAAGGGAGCCGGAAGCAACCGTGAGCGGCCCGGTTACCATAAAGTTCTTTCCCTCCCCGTCGATTGACAATGTCCCCGTCGCGGCTGTCTTCAGCGGAATAGATACGTTAAAAAAGGTCAGTGTCTCCTGAGGATCAACGGAATAAAGCTCCGACGTGAAATGGTAGATCGGGGTTTCCGTAAACTGAATGGCGCCGCCAAATTGATAGAGGGGTGAGGTGGAAATCGGTACGGAGCGGTCTTCCGCGATCCCTTTCAGAGAACCTTCTTGAAAGGTAAGCGTTTTATCTTGATAGAGAAGCCTGGTCTGCAACGGGCCAAAGGGGTGTTGCTTCAATGTCCAATCTGTAAGATCGAGACGGCCGGTTAATGAGGGACGGTCTTGCGTGCCGGATATCTCGCCTTCCCAATGAAGACGGCCGGTGAGTGGGAACGCAATCGCATCGGCAACCGCTTTGATCTCCTCACTGTCGATTCGGGTGGTTAGGGCCAGTCCATTTTTTGGACTCCATGTCCCCTGAAACGCGGCCTTTCCCCCTATAAAAGCAACCTCGGCCTCCTGAATGAGCCATGTTCCGTCAGACCATCTCCATTGAAATCGGCCTTCCTCAAGAAGGTTCAATAGCCGGGGTAACGTGCTCGGTGGGGTTGTTTTGTCCATCGCCATTGCAGGGCTTTCCTCTGTTGTTATCCCGGCCGGCGTGGCTATCCCTCGTTTGAACTCCGTTTCGCCCATCGCTGTTATTGTTTCAATGGGGGCCCCCTTTCCTCCCGACAGGAACAGGTTCCCTTTTAGAATGACCCCATTCAAGAGATCGTTTTTCCCTGATCCAAAAAATGGCTTGAGCGCTTGATTCATTACGATACGATCGTATTTCAGCTTCAATCCGTATTGGGGTGTTTTAAGCGGTGTGGCCCCTTCCATGAAATGCATTTCCGCCTCTCCCGAAACCTCTCCTGAAAAGAGTTTGGCCAGGGTATTTTTGAACGCGCCTTTTTGTTTGTCGTATGAGAAGTCGGTTGTGAGCGAGCCGATTTCGTTTTTTTGTGCGAATAAGTGGGGTAACGATATGTTCCCTGTTAAATGTGGGTCCGTCGGGGTACCGGTGAGATGGCCCTCCAGGCTCACCCTTCCCGAAAGTGTTTGTGTTGCCGGAAACGAAGAAAGATATTCTTCTATCGGGGCCGTCGCATTGATTTTTATATTTATCCCAGGGGCGGTCGCCTCGCTGAAAAGATAGCTCCCCTTGGCTTCAAGGTGTGTTTTGTCGAATAGGCCCCTTGCCAGTTTAATCTCCACCCCTTCGGGATGGAAGGTTCCCTTGCCTTCAAAGCGGTTGATGGCCTTTTGAATCCCTTTCAACGCCAGGCGGCCTCCCCCTCCGAGTACGGTGACTTCAAAACGATCCATTGTAAGGTTGGGCCGAATGGAAAGTTGAAGATGGGGCAGGGTGATCTCCTGTTCCCCGTCCACGTTATAAGAAAAGGTTCCTTCTTCTATCCGAATGCGTCGTATGACAACGGAAGATTTCTTGTCGTTTTTGGGGAGAAAGGGGAGATCTTTTCCAAGAGAGAGGGTGGGATTTTGGATCAGAATCTCCTGAATGACAAACGATTTCGTGAGCAGTGACCAGAGGCTAAACGAAATCCGAACTGCTTTGATGTGCAACGGGGAGGTTCCCCCTGTGGCAATGCCGTTTAGGGTAATGGAAGGGGGGAGCAGCGTGAGCGTCGCGCTTTCTATATCGGCGGGTTGGCGCAGCGCCTCTTCCATTTTTACCTTTGCGATGGCGCGTGTTTTTTTCGCGACAAAATCGCTTTCTTTAATCCAATACAGAAAGCCAAAAAGCGCGATGACGAAAACGGCTAGAAATAAGACTTGCTTCTTTGACAAGGAAGCCTCCCGGCTATGATTTGAGATTTAAGATTTAAGATTTTCGATTTACGATTTCAAATCTTACATCATAAATCTTAAATCTCAAATCCCGTGGGGGCGTTTCTTCTCGACCTCGACAAACTTCATTCGAAGGGCAAAGAGGGTTTGAGACAGGACCCCTTCTTCTTCTCCCGTGAGATTCCCCTTTGTTTTTTCCTGAAGCAGGGAGAGCAGGTCGATCACCTGTCCTGCCATGCGCAACTCAACGGTTTGTTTTCCGGTCGCGGGATTCGCCTCCTGCCCCAGATGAATCAGCGCGGAGGTTGCCATCGAGAGGACAAGCGATGAAAAGGTAACCGGCATCATCGAAGCCGGTTCTTCCTGTACTTCTTTCGCTTTTGGTTTTTCTTCGCTCTTTATCGAGGGGGATACCGGTGTGGAGGTTTGCGTGCTGGCCCGTTTGTCCCGGACCTCAAATTTTATCTCTTCTTCCATTGTGCGAGCCCTCTCCGCTGCTATTTTTCTACTGGGGCCAAGTTAGCACAATTTTGGCTAGGTTTCAAT
>CAZSME010000200.1:0-2815 GCA_964607665.1 uncultured Nitrospirota bacterium
TCACCACACTAAAACAGGCTCTCCAGTTCGAAATAGGTTTCGTCTTCCCCTCCGGCGTCGAGCCCTTTCGCAAAACCAATAACGAACTGTATCGGCACCCGGTAAACAAGGGTGGTATTAAGACGTAACTCGGACCCGACCCCATTTCGATTGCCGGAAAGACTCCCCTCGCTATCAAAGGCATATCCCTTTTGGTAATACAGATTGCCATGTAACCGCGAGAAAAAAATGGGCCAGGTCTTCCATCCCCGCTCGATGTTTTGAATCGGGAAGCGATACGATAGCAACCCGGTCGCGGTCCGTTTCGTGCGTAATGCCTTCGGATATCCCCGTAAAGAAAGTTGATCGGTCCAGCCGATGTTGCCGGAAAGTTCAACGGCGATGATATGGTTGGGCTTGATCACCGTGTCATAGCGGTTGAATCGGGCCTGATACCGGCTTTCGTTTTGATCGCTCCCAAAGTCCGTGTCAAAATAGGTGTAATCAAGAAAAAACTGATGACCCTCTTCCGGGCTAATTGAAAACGGATAAGCCTGGGTGGAGTCGTATAATCCGGCAACATTGAAGCCATGTTGCTCACCGTCTTTGGGGGGCGTTATGCCGGCGGCGGTATCGAAAACCGACGTTTGCGCCATGCGATAGCCAAACGAGATTGAAGCGTAACGCTGAAAGAAACGTTGCTCGAAGGTCACACCCAGATCCAGTCCCTGTCCTTCCTGACGATAGTCTAAAAACTCTTTCTCCATATCTTCTGAAAAATGGGTGGCGGTGCGATCTTCACGAACAAGGCCCAGATAAAGGGTGGGGTAAAACATATCATTAAAATAATCCAAAGAAGTCGAAAGCGCGTTCCCTTGTTGAAGCGCCTGAAGGCTAAACCGATGTTGACCTAAAACATCACCCCCTCCGGTCGCAATGCCCAGAATGGTCCCCGAGAGGGTGCTATATCCCAAGACCGTCGGTATCCAGTAAGCCGGTCGAAGGGTCGGCCAGGGAGAATAGGGTTTGGCGGGAAGGTAAGGGGGCTGCCTTGCTTCTTCTGCAGGGATCGGAAGAGGATTAACCCCCTTTTCTAATGGGGAATTCGGATCGATCTTCTTCCATGTTGTTGGGTCCCATGCCATTGAATGCAGATCGAAGCCCCGGCTGCTGTAATACGAAAAGACAATGGTGTGATCTGTAGGATGGATGTCTGGGGAAAACGCCCCGCCTAGCAGATGGGTCACCTGAAAAAGGGTGTCGGTCTCGATCTCGTACGCAAACAGATTAAAAATGCCGGTACGATCGGAAGAAAACAAAATGGTGCGGCCATCAGGGGACCATGTCGGCGTGATATCCAATGCGGGGTCGATGCGAATCGGTTGGACCTGTTTTGCGGCGATATCAATCCGATAAATATCCTGGTCCCCATTCTTCCAGCCGCTTACGGCAATCTGGGTTCCGTCGGGCGACCATCGGGGATGGCTCAGTAACAGGTCGGTATCCAGCCCTTCAACCGTTTCATACGTTCCATTTTCAATAGAGTAGATCACAAGACGATCTTGGCCCTGTCCGCCTTGTATTGCGACCAGGTCGGTTCCATTGGGATGGTAATCGGGATCACGAAGGCGCGCCCCATGGGTCAGACGCCGGACCTCCTCGGATGCAGCATCATAAATATAGAGATCGCTATATAGGGAACTGTTCCGAACAATTTCGAGCTGAGAGAAGGCCAGATGGGAATAATCGGGGGACCAGGACGCGGTCGACCCGAGGTTTCGACGGGTTAAGAAGAGATCGTTCCCATCCGCGCGTAACAGGCGCAACGCGGGGTGTTCACGCGGATTGATACGGGTGTACAGGATATCGCCATTACTTCGGACTTGCGCGCCCAGATTTTCGTCGCCGTTTTCCATCAATGGCCGGGTGGGTGTAAAACCGGTGGCTTCCAATGTATGCCGTTGGGATCGATATTTTTCCGTCAATTCGTTTTTCCATTGATCCCACAAGGTGACATAAGAGGTACCCAAGGTTTCTTGTGCATTGCCGTTGACCTGCAGTGGAAAGAGGTTATCACTATAGTTGTGATTGAGACGGCGGAGGGCATCGGCTCCATAGTGTTGACGGATATAATCTAAAAAGCGAGCGCCAAAGAGATAGGGGATCTCTCCGCCGGGCCAGCTATCCCGTTGACCCGCCGCCTGATCAATCGTTGGAAAACGGTTTTCCAGAACGGCCATACGGAGGAGCATCTCGGCATAAGCGCTGTTCGCCCGGTCCGTTCTGCCCGATTGGGTTTCTTCATCTGTGGCGAAGCCTTCAATCAGCCAGAGCGGTTGAAGGTCATTTGGAAAGGCCGAGTTCAATATCCCAAACGGGAGCGGATAGCGGCCGAAAAGGGCGCGAAGCGCCGCGGGAAATCTATCGCTCATATCCAGTTGCAGGATATGGGTGTACTCATGGGTGATGACACTACGGAACCAATCGTCAAGCCGAACGGGCATCGGCATCAGAGAGGAAGGGGTCGGGGTCAGCGTAATATAGATGGTACTGCTTGGGAACGTGCTGGCCGCACCGTTGGCCTGATCCTCTCGATCCATTAACACCAGATGTGTCGGTTCCTTCGGGCTCCAGCCGATTCTCGGAACAAGCAGGGTATGCACCTCTTCGGCGATCCGTGCCGCTTTTTGGGCCGCGGCCTCTTCCCCCTGGTGATAATAGATATAGAAATGATCGGTGGCCAGAACCTCCCATCTCAAGGCCGGGTCAAATTTTGGAGAGGCGAGTAGCCCGATTGGAACAGGGGCACAGCCCCAGAATAAGGAGAGTAGGAATA
>CAZSME010000201.1:0-2769 GCA_964607665.1 uncultured Nitrospirota bacterium
ACGCGTAAACCGCGCCGAGCGTCAGCCCATTAGTCAGTTGTTGGAGGAACATGATATATGGATTGCGGCAAAGAGGTTCGTTGCATCCTATCCGTAGGGTGGGGGGGTCCCACGGCGGCGATTAGCTGATCGCGCCGGTGGGCGACCAGAACTCTTCGAATTTTTGGCCCCGGGTAATCCAGACCACGTAGGGCGCGACTCTGACATCCCCCTTTTCGTCAAACTCGATGTGGCCCAGCGCGCCATCATATTTCAGTTTGCGAATTGTTTCCGCCACGAGCTTCCCATCACGCATTTTCTCTTTTCCCACCTGTGCGATCGCCGTCAAGAGGATATTCGTGGCATCATAGGAGTAAATCGCGTAGGGGGCCAACTCACTGCCATGCCGCGTTTTATATTTTTCCAAAAACGGTTTTGCATGGGGCATCTTTTCCGGATCGGGGGTAAAGGTCAGATAGGTCCCTTCCGCGGCCTCTCCCGCAATCTCAACAAACTTGGGATCGATCACGCCATCCCCGCTCATCATCGGCGCGGTCAGTCCCATCTCTTTTGCCTGTTTGACCAACAACCCACCCTCCGGAAAAATGCCGCCGAAGAAGAAGAGATCGGGTGTTTTCTCCTTCACCGAGGTCAGGATGCCGCGAAAATCTTTATCCCCTTGCGTAATCCCATCAAACGAGACAATCTCGATTCCTTCCGCCTGATGCGGCACAAGGGCCTTTTGGAACTCCTCGGCCAGACCCTGACCGTATGTGGTCTTATCGTGAAGAATGGCGACTCGCTTCGCGTGTAATCCAAGGGCTGCGAATTGGGCCGCGACTGCGCCTTGCTGATCATCCCGGCCGCAGACCCGAAAAACGTTGGAAAATCCCTGGCCGGTTAACTTTGGGTTGGTCGAGGCCGGCGTAATCATTGGAATATTCGCGGCATGATAAACCGAAGAGGCCGGAATGGACGCGCTGGAATTAAAATGGCCAACCATTCCAACAATGCCGAGGTGAACCATTTTATTGGCCACGGAAACCGCCTGCTTGGGGTCGTGCTGATCGTCGCCCACCTCCAGACGAATCTTCATCCCACCAATTCCGCCTTTACTATTCCATTCATCAATGGCCAACCGAACGCCATTCACAACATCGCCGCCCAGTTTGCTTTGATCGCCGGTCATCGGCCCCGCCGTTCCAATCACAATCTCGGTCGCCTTTTTCTGACATCCATTGAAAAGAAGCAGCAGTACCCCTACAAAAATAGCCCTTGCGATCATCCTTATCCTCCTTTCAAACGTGACGTGCGGTTCATTAAATGGTGTCTGAATGGCAACTCCCACTTTTGTCATTTCGACCGAAGGGAGAAATCTTTTTCCTCAACATTATCAAGCCCATGAGATTTCTCGCTCTGCTCGAAATGACAGAAAAAGAGCCTTTCCGTTCAGACATTAAATAAAACAGACCCTTCAACTGCGACGCTTATACCGTATTTCTTGCTTATTTTCAACTGAAATCGTACAATTCCCGCCTATGAGCATTGTCTGGATTACCGTTGTGGTGGTTGCCCTCTTTGCGTCGGCCTACCATTTCTACGGCCGTTTCCTCCGCCGCGAGTTTGGGCTGGATGACAACAAAATAACACCCGCGCATCAGATCAACGACGGCGTCGATTTTGTCCCCACCCGGCCGGCGATTCTTTTGCCGCAACATTTTTCCTCCATTGCCGCCGCGGGCCCGATTGTGGGGCCGATTTTAGCCGGTCTTTGGTTTGGCTGGCTCCCCGCACTGATTTGGATTGTCGTGGGGAACATCTTCATCGGCGCCGCGCACGACTTTTCCACGCTGGCCGCATCGGTGCGCCATCAAGCACGATCGATGGCGGAGGTGATCAAGGAAAATATGAGCAAAAGGGCGTCGCGCCTCTTTCTCTTTTTTATCTGGATCTCGCTGATCTATGTGATTGTGGCCTTTACCGATCTCACCGCATCCACCTTTGTTGTAGAGCAATATGGCGGCGGCGTGGCAACATCATCCATCCTCTATCTTCTTCTATCGGTCGTGATGGGATTCTTTTTAAACCGACTGCGCCTGCCGCTCCCGCTGGTCACCGCGTTGGCCATTCCATTGCTTGTCCTTATTATCTGGGGTGGCCAGAAGATACCGATTACCTTGCCGGAAATGACGTTTATCAGCGGGGTCAAGGGCTGGGGAATTCTCATTTTGGGGTATTGTTTTCTCGCATCGATTTTACCCATTCAGATTTTGTTGCAGCCACGGGGTTATTTGGGGGGTTATTTTCTTTATGGCGCGTTGATCGTGGGCGCGGTCGGTCTTCTCTTTGGAGGACACGCGGCGGAATATCCGGCATTTATCGGGTTTCAATCCCCGAAAGGGGCCTTCTTATTCCCGATGCTATTCATCACGGTGGCCTGCGGCGCCTGTTCCGGATTTCACGGCCTGGTTTGCGGCGGCACCTCGTCAAAACAGTTGGAAAAGGAAGGGGATGCCCATCCGGTGGGATATGGCGGAATGCTCCTCGAAGGATTGGTCGCGGTCATCGCTCTGGCCACGATTATGATGTTTGCCAAAGGCGATCCCGCGCTTGATCGCGGCCCGACCGTTATCTACGCGCAGGGATTGGCCCATTTTGCCAGCACGCTTCATGTGCCGATGCCGATTGCGATGAGTTTTGGCCTGCTCGCATTCGCAACATTTGTTTACGATACATTGGATGTCGCCACACGACTGGGGCGATATATCTTTCAGGAGTTAACGGGGTGGA
>CAZSME010000202.1:0-2741 GCA_964607665.1 uncultured Nitrospirota bacterium
AAGCATTCCGGAATGACAAAAAATATTTCGTAATTAAATTGTCAAAACACGAGTACGGCGCGGGGGGTATGGCAAGGGAAATCTCGGTTCCATCTCTTTTTCAATTAGGCTACTACTGGGAAGCAAAAATCTTTCTCGTTTCCGTTCGGCTGGATATCTACACGGTACTGGCCGAACAATCCAAAACCGCCGACGAGATCGCATCGGCTCTGAAAACCGACCCCGCCTTTACAAAACGGCTGCTCGATGCCTTAGTCGTCATTGGGGTATTGACCTGCAATAAAGGAGATAGGGGCGAGTCGTATTATGCCAACACCCCCGTTGTCTCCGAGTTTCTTGTGAAGGGCTCCCCGTTTTACATGGGGGAACTGATGCTCTTACAGGACGCGGAGTGGGAGGCGTGGGGGAATCTGGAAGAGGTGATCCGTTCCGGCCGTCCCCCGATCACCGGCAATCTTTTTATGAACCGGCCCGATCTTTCAGAGATGACCCTCAAGGTGCTCTACCGAATGGGACAACGGGTTGCCCCATCGTTGGCCGAAAAGATCGATCTCTCATCCTATCACTCGTTTCTGGATGTCGGCGGCGGCGCCGGCACCTTCTCCATCGCGTTTTGTAAACGCTACCCCAACCTTCAGGCCACGATATTCGATCTGCCCCAGACCCTGCCGGTGACCCAGAAAAATATCGCAAAGGAGAAGATGGAGGATCGGATCGGCCTTTTGGGTGGAAACTTTAATAACGATCCATTGCCCAAAACGGACGTTGCTTTTTTATCCGATATTCTTCATTATCAAACCGACGAGGAGAACCAGGCCCTCTTTCATAAGATCTACGGGGCGATTCATCCGAACGGAACGATGATCGTCAAAGATATGTTTTTAGGGGAAGAGCCCAACAATCCGGGATGGAACGCGATCTTCTCAATCCACATGATGGTTTATTCCGAAAAAGGGCGATGCTTTAAGGGAAGTGTCATTGCAGAGTGGTTGAGGAAGGCCGGGTTCAGGGAGATTCGTGAAGTAGAACGGAACACCGTGTTGGTGGCGTTAAAGTAGGGGCGGCCCCCTGTGGCCGCCCGTGGCCGTGAGGGTCTGCCCCACCCAACTGTTAAACAAAGGAGGATACAATGCTGGAGTTTTTGAAAGCGCCCGGGTTTCTGTCTCCATACGGAACGATGGGGACTGACATCTCATCGGTGATGGCGTGGGCCTTTACCCTGCTGTTTGCGTACGGCTGGCACCTCGCAAGAAAACACCGAGGGCAGAAGCATCATCTGGTGACACTCTGGGGAATGGTGGCGATGCTGGGTTATTTCACCACCTACTATCTGGCACGAGGCCTGGGGGCCTTAGCCACCGAGGGAAAAGAAGGGTTCGGCGGCCCCGACTGGATTTACTCCTACATCTTTCTGCCGATGTTGAATATCCATATCCTTGTGGTCTCCGTCGGGCTGGTGATGGCCGTCTATATGTTGATCCTGGGATTTCGGAGTTCCTTTCAAAAAGAGGGAGGGCGTTATCTGCGATCGGCAACGTTGACGATGACCCCCAAGGCGTTTAAGGGCATCCTGCTTGGCGCGGGCATTTTCTTCGGCGGCGCGGCCCTGCTCCGATGGAATGGACTCGCCCGGTTTCTGGTCTATCTGTCCGGGTTTCTGCTCGTCGCGATTGTGCTTGTCGCGGAGAGAAGTGTGGAGAAATGGATGTCGGACGGTGCAGAACGGCATCGGAAGATCGGGGCCTTTACAATGCTTCTTTATGTTGTCGCCCTTTTTACCAGCACGGGGACCTATCTGTTGCTCTATTTCATCTACCCGGTTAAAGAGGTCGCGGGCGGATGATGAAGGCCGAAAAACTTCCGCGCCCAACCGTTTTATCGCTTGACCGCTGTTTGGGCAAACCCTTCAAGGTGCTCGATGACGGGTTCATCCGCGTGATCGACTATATGGGATCGGACGAATCGATTGTGCAGGCCGCGCGCGTCTCTTACGGCAAGGGAACCAAAAAGATCAACGAAGATCGGGGTCTGATCCGCTATCTGATGCGACATCATCACACCACCCCGTTTGAGATGTGCGAGATCAAGTTTCATGTTCGGGTCCCGATGGATTGCTGGCGACAATGGATTCGGCACCGCACGGCCAACGTGAATGAATACTCCACCCGTTACTCCATCGCGATTGATTCGGCCCAAAAAACAGAACCCTCCGAATGGCGAAAACAGACGGTCGGAAATCGGCAGGGGAGCGCGGGGGAAATCGAGGCATCGCTCGGCGCCACATTCACTCAAAAAGAACGCGCCTTTCAGAAGCTCTCACGCGCGCTCTATGAAGATCGTCTTGCATCGGGAATGGCCCGGGAGCAGGCCCGAAAAGACCTTCCGCTGTCCACCTATACCGAGGCATACTGGAAGATTGATCTTCATAACCTGCTCCATTTTCTGGCGCTCCGGATGGAGGCCCATGCCCAGTTTGAAATCCGGAGCTACGCAACAATTATTGGACAGGAGATTGTTCGCCGTTGGTGCCCGCTAACATGGGAGGCCTTCCTGGACTATCGATTTAATGCGATGACCCTCTCCGCGATGGAATCCAAGCTATTAACGGTGATCACGACCGGCGACTTGAAAAAGGCACAGAATATGGCGATTGAATTCGGCCTGTTGTCCAAGGAGGGGCCCCAGAAGAAAAACCGGGAACGGGACGAGCTGACCGAAAAACTGCTCACGCTGAATCTTCC
>CAZSME010000203.1:0-2741 GCA_964607665.1 uncultured Nitrospirota bacterium
CCGCCATCGCCGTGAAACCGAAGTGGGCCAATCGTTCCACCTGACGCTTTAAGATTGAACGGGGCGACTCGGCGACAATCTTCGGGCCACTGCCAGACAGCGTTGTGTCATCTTCCAGATCGCATAAGATAAGTGCGGTTTTGGGAAGCCAGCTTGCGATCCGAAGTGTCGCGGGATCGGGGACCATATGAAAATCGCCATATCCCTTTTGCCAGTTGGCGAGTTGGTAACCGGGTACCGGCTCCATTTCCATATCGACGGTCAGGAGATAATTGCAGGCGTGTGTGCCGTGATGAGCCGCCTCCTCCAGAAAAAAATCCGCGTCCAGACGTTTTCCCATTAGCCGGCCGTAATGATCGGTAAACGCCAATAAAACGGTATCAATCTCTCCGCTCTCGACCTTCTGGATCAGATCGGCATACGTCAGCATTCCGGTTGGATTGGGCATTTATTTCTCCGCTCTATAGAAGTTCTTTAAGTTTTTCTGGGGTGATCTGCAGATCGTCAATAATGCCGTACAAGGTTTTTAGTTTTATGTCGTGGCCGGCATGCATAGGGATAACGACACGTGCTTTATCTGAGGAACGGTAATAGATTGCATGGCTGCCCTTCTGACGATCCAGTTCAAAACCAAGCTGCTTGGCAACACGAACCAAGTCCTTTGCCTTAACCTGAGGGAGGAAAGGACTCACGCGGCAACACGAATCGGCTTAATAATAACGTCTTCAGAGGGAACAGGCTCTGAGTGGGCCTTCAGGCTTTCAATATAAAGTTGAACAGCCTCTTTGATGTTATTGAGGGTTTCCTCATATGTCTCCCCTTGGGAGTGGCAGCCCCGGAGCGCAGGGCAGAAGGCATGGAAGCCCCCCGGCTCTTCGCGTTCAATAATGACGGTATAACTGTATTCAGCCATAATATCTTCCGCCATTATACCCTGGGGGACACCGACCTGCAATGCAACGGATGCTTCCGCCGAGTTGTTATTCCCAAATCCTTCCCACGTTTATTACGTTACCGTCCTGAAGTGGATCGCCTTGCGTCGGGTGAGGTGATAAAAGCCGTACTGAGAAAGGGTGGAACCGATCCCGCTCTCTTTCGTCCCGGTCCACGGCAGGGCCGGATCGAGATAATCACACCGGTTCTGGTAAACCGTGCCCACAGGAAGATCGCGCGCGAACCGTTCCGCGCGGGCCTGGTTTTTTGTGAAGATCGACGCGGTTAAGCCATAGCGGCTATCGGATACGGCCGCGATCGCCTCCTCATCGTTTTTGACCATTTTGACAGGCACAATCGGCCCAAAGCTTTCCTCCTGCATGACCATTGCATCATTGGGAACGTCGGCCAAAAGCGTCGGAAGAAAAAAGTTGCCCCGTGTTTTATTCCCTTCAATCCCCTCCCATCTCTTTCCACCCAACAGGAGCCGCGCCCCGCGTTTTATCGCGTCTGCGACATGGTTCTCTAACTTCGTGAGGTCGGCGCGACTCACCAGCGGCCCTAATGTGGTCGCTTCGGAAAACGGATCGCCCATTTTATATTGTTCCAGCAGTTGCTTTCCGCGACGGAGAAACTCCGAATAATGTTTTTCATGGACATAAACCCGCTCCACCGCGCAACAGGATTGTCCGGCGTTATAACAGGCCCCATCAATGATATTCTCAACGGAAAAATCAAGATCGGCATCGGACGCGACATACGCCGCGTCTTTCCCGCCTAACTCCAGCCCAACGTCTAAAAGACGTTCCGCCGCTTTACGATAAACATGCCGGCCGGTCGCAACCGATCCGGTAAACGCGACATAGTGAATCCGCGGGTCATGAATTAACCGTGACGCATCGGTGTTGGTCACAATGAGGTTTGTGACCAGGTTGGCCGGTATCTGTTTTCCAAACGCCTCTTCAAACCGTTGGCCGCAGAGCGGGGTTTTGGGACTGTGCTTCAGGAGCACGGTATTGCCGGCTAACAAAGCGGGTACGATGATATTCACCGGAATCAGCAGGGGGTAGTTCCATGCCGCGATATTCAAGATCACGCCCAATGGGGCCGGCTCAATCCGCCGGTGAAAACCGGCTTTTTCAGGCAGGAAATCCGGCCGAATCATTTTCGGGCTGATGGTCCGCATATAGTCGGCCCGTTCGAAAAAGGTCGCGACCTCGTGGCGCGCCTGCCGAATCGGTTTCCCCATTTGCAACGTGATCTCGCGGGCAATCGCTTCGGAATTTTTTCGAAAGTAAGAAAGCCCCTTCTCCACGACGCGAATTCGTTGTGGAAGCGAAACGTTGCGCCACGTTAAATAGGCCTCGTGTGCATGGGCGATTTTCTGCTGAAGTCCCGCTCCATGATCCAATGGAAGGGAGCAAACCTTCTTTTGTGTGTAGGGGCTAATCACCTGAAGCGACATAGAGGGATGTTACCGATTCCGTGGACGAAAAAGCAAACACCTCAACGGGGGCAGGGCGTGCAGCCGCAGGGGAAAGCATTGTATTTGCGCTTCTGAAGCGGGAGAGCAGTGTATACACTCGGATCGTTACTAAGGGGAATAACGTGAAGTCCCTTATTCAACTCTATTTTGGTTACGTTGCGTACTCATTACCAAGAAATATCCATGCGCTACAATCTCAAGAACAATTGCAAAGCAGGATGTTGTTCCTTTAGAATGGCCGCTAAATTGACAGCGGAGAATGAGACGAACGGAGAGGTGGCCGAGCGGCTGAAGGCAACGGTTTGCTAAACCGTCATAGGGG
>CAZSME010000204.1:0-2715 GCA_964607665.1 uncultured Nitrospirota bacterium
CCGCGGCCATGAATATTTATAAAAATCTCGCTTCCCAGATCGGCATAGCGGGCCTCCACATACCCCATTCCAATCCCCCGTTTTAAGCTGGGAGAGAAATTTCCGGAGGTAACACGCCCGACCTCCTTTGATCCGGAATAGATGGAATACCCCTCTCGCGGAACACCGCCGACCGTCAATTCAAAGCCGATTAATTTTTTGCTTACCCCTTTTTGCATCTGCTCGACAAGCGGCTTTTTTCCAATAAACTCTTTTTCAAAATCAAGGAATTTTCCTAATCCCGCCTCAACCGGAGACAACGTCTCATCAATCTCATGGCCGTATAAAGGGTATCCCATTTCCAATCGCAACGTATCACGCGCGCCTAATCCAATCGGCCGGATCCCCAATTCCCGCCCCGCATCCATCAGGGCATTCCAGACCGTTTCCGCGGTAGACGACGGGAGTACAATCTCATAGCCTCTCTCCCCCGTATAACCGGTTCGGGCAATCAAGGCCTTCGTGCCGCGGGCCGGAAGCATCTCGCTATCCACAAAGGTGCGCAGCGCGATCTCTTCCTTTGCAAACGGGATCACCTGCGATAAAACCTCTAACGATTTTGGCCCCTGAAGGGCCAGCAGCACGGTTTCATCCGAGACATCGTTTAGGCCAATCCCCTCGCCGCCTTCATTTGAGAGATGGCGTTGCAGCCATTGATAATCTTTATCGCGGTTGGACGCGTTCACAATCAGAAAGAACCGGTCTTTCCCCCTCTTGTAAATATAAATATCGTCTAAGGTCTTTCCTTCGTCATTGAGCAGCATCGAATATTGCGCCCCGCCCCGTTTCATCTTATGCGTCGGAGAGGGAACGATCTTCGCCAACGCCGCTTCCGATCCTTTTCCAGAAAGCTCGAACCGGCCCATGTGGCTAATATCAAAAAGGCCGACTGTTTTGCGTACCGCGTGATGTTCCTCCAACACGCCGCCACCGGCGTAGGAAAGCGGCATCTCCCATCCTGCAAAAGGAACGATCTTGGCCCCCGATTTTACATGCGTGTCGTATAGCGGTGTTCGTTTCATAAAGACCCCTCCTTTGGGCAGTCAAACAGGACAGCCCCTACCTCATTTCTACGATCCCCAACGGGGATCGTTTGTCGGCCGGGCATCCTATGCCCCCCCTAAATAGGCCGATTGGACTTCCGGATTTTCAAGCAACGCGGACCCCTGATCTGAAAGAACGATTTGGCCGGTTTCCATCACGTAGCCGCGATCCGCGAGCGTTAACGCCGCCTGCGCGTTTTGTTCGACCAAAAAGATTGTTTTGCCCTGCTCACTCACCTTTTTAATCATCTCAAAGATCTTTTCCACCATCACCGGAGAAAGCCCTAATGACGGCTCATCCAGAAGCAGGAGTTTCGGCCGTGCCATCAACGCGCGGCCAATCGCCAGCATCTGTTGCTCCCCGCCGCTGAGCGTTCCGCCCTTTTGAAAACGCCGTTCAAACAAAATCGGAAAGAGCGAAAAGACCTCTTCTCGCGCGGCTTTCCTTTTTCGAGCGTCCCGTTCAAGATAAGCGCCCATCTCCAGATTATCCCAAACGGTTAGCTCACCAAAAATCCTTCTTCCCTCCGGCACATGACTGATCCCTTTTTCCACAATCTGATGCGGCGACAACCCGGATATCCGCGCGCCACAAAAAGTAATCGTTCCGGAGCCCATCGGCACAATACCGGAGATCGTCATCAACGTGGTGGTCTTCCCGGCGCCATTGGCGCCAATGAGCGCCACCACCTCCCGTTCCCGAATCTCTAATGAAACCCCTTTTAAGACCGCGACGGAACCATAACCGGCATAAACATCGGTTAATACAATCATGCGGCGGCATCTCGGGAGATCATTTCCCGATTAGTGGTGACACTATTGGCAGATCCCCTCCGGCCGAGATAGGCCTCAATCACGGTGGAATTTCCTTGAATCTCCATCGAGGTCCCTTCGGCAATTTTAACGCCATGGTCAAGCACAATAATATGATCCGAAATCCCCATCACCATTTTCATATTATGCTCAATTAAAAACGGGGTCACGCCCAAGTCGCGTATTTTCCCGATGAGTGTCATCAGGCCTTCCGTCTCTTTCGGGTTCATCCCCGCGGCCGGCTCATCCAAGAGGAGCAGAATCGGCTCCAGGGCCAGCGCGCGGGCGATTTCCAACCGTCGTTGATCGCCATAAGAAAGCGACCGGGCAGGAAGATGCTCATCCACCGAAAGCCCGACAACATCTAATAGCCGTAGCGCCTCCTGTCGCAATGCCGCTTCGTTTTCAACAAACCCACGTTGACGAAAAACAGACTGAAAGAGGGTTCGGGCCGTTGGCAGCGCGCTTTTCCGATATCGGCCGATCATTACATTCTCGATCACCGTCATTTCGGAAAAGAGCCGAATATTCTGAAAGGTACGGCCAATTCCCCGCCGAGCGATTTGATACGGCTTGAGACCGGCAATCGAATGGCCATCGAAACATATCGCGCCGGATGTCGCCGAAAGGATACCGGTAATGCAATTAAAAAACGTGGTTTTTCCAGCGCCGTTGGGGCCGATCAGGCTGGTTACTTTTCCCTTTTCGACCGATAAGGAAACCCCCTCTAAGGCCTTTAGTCCTCCAAAGATTTTTGTCAGATCTGTTATGGTGAGAAGCAATGGTTACCCTGTTCTAATGCGGCCCAAAACGTATCATA
>CAZSME010000205.1:0-2707 GCA_964607665.1 uncultured Nitrospirota bacterium
TGGTTGAGGTCAAAGCGGTTTCGGCGGGTTACCCCTTTTATGGGAATCTTGAGATCGATCCCGCAGGCGTCGTCACGCCTCCCTCCGATGCGTCTCTATTAAATGATAGGGAAGCCTTTGTGGACCCATCCCTTTTATTCCTTCTCAAACTTCGTGTGGGGGAGACCTTTCTGCTGGGTGATACCCCCTTTCAGATAAAGGGGGTGATCCTCAAAGAGCCGGATCGTGTCGTCGGCCCGTTCTCTCTGGGGCCCCGCGTGCTTCTCTCACAAGAGGGACTGCGTCGCGCCGACTTAATTCAGGAGGGAAGCCGCGTGACCTATCTCATCTTACTGAAACTGCCGGAAACAATAGACCCGAGTCTTCTAAAACAGGAGCTCGAAGAGAGCTGGGTCGCCGAGTCGCTGACGATTCGAACACATCAGGAAGCGGTGCCGCGCCTGATCCGATTTTTAGAAAACCTCACGATCTACTTACACCTTGTTGGGCTGATTACCTTGATCATGGGCGGGATCGGTGTGGGGATCAGCGCGCAGGCCTATTTAACACGGCGCGTGAAAACGATTGCCATTCTCAAATCGCTGGGCGCAACCTCGACCGATCTTTTTCTGACTTATTTTATGCTCTTTTTTATTTTAAGCAGCGTTGGGGGGGGATTGGGTCTTGCGATAGGGATGGCGATCCAGCGCGGATTGAAAATCCTGCTGGCCGATTTTCTTCCGCAAGAGGTTTCGTTTCATCTGACATCCGCAGCCGTTTTATTCGGAATCGGAATGGCCCTCTTTATAACCTTTCTTTTTGCAGCCGGATCGCTCTTCAAAATTCGGCGGATTCCGGTCAGCCATGTGATTCGGGGAACAATTGAAAACCGATCAAATCATCACCGAGCCGGTTTCATCGAGGCGGCCTTTGTCATCGGAATCCTCACGGCCCTTTTGGCCCTCACCATCGTATCGGCAGGTTCATGGAAACTCGGCGGCTTGATGTTCGTTGCGGTTGGCATCGCCCTTCTTCTGCTGGCCGCTCTCACCTTGGGATTTCTTTTCGTTTTAAGGAAATGGCACGACCGGCTTCCGCTGATTTTTCGTTACGGGGTGGGCAATCTCTATCGACCGGGACGGCCGGTGATGGTTTTGGTTCTCTCTCTGGGGGGTTCTGTAACCATCTTGTTGACCCTGCTGTTGGTTCATCAAAATCTTTTGGCCCAAATGAAGGAGAACCTTCCCAAAGAGGCCCCCTCTCTTTTCTTTATCAATATTCAGACCGATCAAAAAACAGCGTTTGAAGCGATGATGACCAAACGGGGATATAAGACAGAGCTGACGCCCCTTGTACGGTCACGGCTTTTTTCGATTAATGGGAAAAAGGTATCCGATATGAATCTGAACAATCGGCCCGATCATTGGTACTTCGAACGCGAATATGTATTGACGTATCAGCAGGAGCTGCCCAAATACAATTCGATCCGCGATGGGAGTTGGTGGGGGGCGCACCCAGCCAAGGGGCATACCCCCATTTCTGTGGAGACGGAGGCGGCGAACCATCTGGGGCTTTCGATTGGGTCAACGGTGGTGTTTGATATTCAGGGGCAGAAGGTCTCGGGAGAGGTTTTAAATATTCGGGACGTGGAATGGGGATCGTTTTCAACAAACTTTTACTTTATCTTCTCTCCGGGCGTATTGGAGAAGACGCCGCTAAATTATGTTGCCACCGTTCGAGTCCCGCGCGAGGAAGAGATTTTACTTCAAAGCGCTGCGGTTTCAATCTTTCCCAATCTCACCGTGATTTCCCTTCGGGAGATTTTGGAAACAGCGGCTCGGATTATAAAGAGGCTGATCAATGCGATTCAGTTTATGGCCTTGTTCGGATTGGGCGCGGGCCTTATTATTGTTTCATCGGCGGTCGCGTTGACGTCGAGGCAAAGGAGATATGAAATGACTCTTTTTAAGGTGCTGGGGGCCCCCCGAGCGGTATTGATCCTGATTGTCTGTATCGAGTTTGTTGTGATTGGGGCTTTAGCTGCATTTGTTGGCTCGGTTTTTTCGATTGGCATTGCGTGGAGTGTGGTGCATCACTTTTTGGAGATTCCCTGGCAGTTTGAACCGATCCTTCTTTTGAAAGGAGCGATTACACTGATTGGGCTGATTCTCATGACCGGTCTTTTGACCCTCTATCGCTCTTTTGGCGAAAGACCAATGGCAATCTTACGGGCAGAATAGGACAACAGATTTACCTCTACGCTGTCTCTCTTCCGCGGTGGATGCAGGCGGATAGGCTTTGACGGGCGTGGGTCAGGATGGAATGGCCATCCCCGACCAGGACGGCATCAAACGAAAGTTGAAGCAGTTTCTGAAGTTCCGCTCGGGCTAAATTCGGGTCTTGCAGTTTTTCGGCTTCCAGAAGGGTTAAGGCCCCCATGGGTCTCCCGATTACATGATCCCCAAAGAGAAGGATCTGCTTTCCGGAGAAGTAGAGGGCGATCTCACCCGGACTTTTTCCGTGATGAAGCGAGATCGCCACCAGTCCCGGCACAATCGTCTCGCCGTCGGTAATCTGCCGATCCGGGGGATGGGTTACTTGCGAAGCGTCCGCTGCATGAACGATAATTTTTGCGCCGGTTTCTTTTTGAAAAAAGAACGATTCGCGTTCGTGATCCCGGTTCGTAATAACAATATATTCTACCCGGCCGAGTTGATGCAGTTGGGCG
>CAZSME010000206.1:0-2706 GCA_964607665.1 uncultured Nitrospirota bacterium
GCATGATTCTAGCCGGAATCCAGCGCCCCCCCCCTAGCCCTCCCCCGCAATCGGGGGAGGGGATGGGAGAGGGGATACCGGCCCCCGTTTAGGATCATAACGGGGCAGGCTCCGCCGGGTATGACAAATGTAAATGGACTTATGACTCACTACACTCGCAGAGCCATTGGTTAGGCTCTGTTTTCCAAGAAAGGGGGGCAATATGTTTCAACGGTTTTTGACGGCCCTTATCTTCTCCCTCTTCCTCCTTACCCTTGCAGCCGCATCTGCCCACGCGCATGCCATCGAAATTTTAAGCTCAAAAATCGCCGATGAAGTTGAAGGCAATGACAAAAAAGTCATCGCCGTCGTTGACTTTACCAACCTCGATGGAGAGGCCACGCCGGTCGGTCAGTATATTGCCGAAGAGGTCGTTAATGCCCTTCTGGGTTCAGAGAGAAAGCTCGAAGTGGTGGATCGCATGGCATTACGATCTATCTTAAAAAACGATTCTTTCGCAGAGGCGATCGACCGGGATCCCTCCCTTGTCAGGCGGATTGGCGAGTCGGAAGGGGTAGAAATGATTGTTACCGGAACCGCCACCCCGTTTCGGGATCGTATTCGGATTAGCGTCAAACTCCTCGATACGGCAACGGAAAAGGTGGTATGGGGGACGAGCAGCAATATTCAACCGGACGAAGAACTCAAAGAGCTTTTAGCCGGAGATATCCGTTCTTCTTCAAAAGAGGCGTCATCGGAAGACTCCGGATTGGAGCGCTCCGGCCGGCTCCCCCAGTTTAAAAATGGGTATCTTCGGGCAACGGTAACATCCGTTGGGCTTTCCACAAAATATAAAACGGCGGTTGTCGGAATTCTGGTCGAAAATATCTCGAAGAACGATATCCGAATCGCATTACATCCCCCCGCCGATCAGGTTTATCTGGTGGAGACCTCTGCTCGAATTGTGGATGATAAGGGGATCCATTGTCGTGGGGCCGAGGCCAGTGGAATCAAGCAAACGTCGCAGTTTTACTCCGGGGCCTTTTCGTTGCTCACCGCCCGATCGGCGACCCCGGTGATCATCTCCTTTAATTGCGATCCCTTGTTGGAAGGCGATTGGGCGACGCTTGCCGCGGACTTTTTCGCGGAAATTCGGGAGGAGCGCGCCGATTTCTCAATGGGGATATCCAATATCAAAGTTCCGGCCATCGAAAAACAGGAAAAAAGCAGAAGGCCGTCCCGTGTAAGATCACGGTAACGCCCGCTCCCGTCTGACATTATCCCCCTCCCGATGGACATCAGCCGTCCCCAAGAAGTCCGTTCGAACAGATAAGACAGGCTCTCGCCCTATCCGATAAAAAACAGGGTTGCAAGGTCTAACGGCACTTCGTATAATCCAGACGCTAGCAATTAAACTGCTGCTTCCACACGGGCTATTGCAGGTGAATTGTGGCATCTTGTGACTCTCAAACCATTTTAAAAGGAGAAGGCAATGAACATTAATCTTTGGGGTAGGACAATCGGTTTACTAACGCTTGCTGTATTGCTTTACGCGACACCCATCTCGGCTCAGGAAACTCCCGAGTGTGGTGAGCCTCTCCCATCGATAGCACACTTACCCGACCTGATGAACATTACACCGATCCATGTTCATGTGCAGGAGGCCCATAAGCAACATCGGCTTCTGTTTACTGTCGGACTCGCGAACGTTGGTGATGGCCCTATGGAACTTGTGCCGGCGACCTCGTTCACAGACCCGAACGTTCTTGTGTCTGCAAACCAGAATCTCTACGACGGCACAACAAATGACGTGGGAGTGCCTGTATGCAGGCACTCGCTGGCCAATGCGTTTGAGTTCCATCCTACCCACAATCATTGGCATCTCATTGGTATCAACGGATTCGATGTACGCAAGGCCCTGGACAATGGTTCAGGAGGGCAATGGGATACGGAACAGGCCATTGGATCGGTTAAGGAAGGTTTCTGTCTGCTTGATTATGTAAAGATGGCGGATGATCAGCTCGCGGACTTCGGTCTCACACTTCCCAGCCGTGAATACTGGGACTGCATCGGCACCCATGGAATTAGCAGGGGTTGGATCGACTACTACCACCATGCGACGCATGGCCAGTACGTCGATATAACAGGAGCGCCTGAGGGGGTTTACTACCTCGTGGTAACAGCGAATCCGGATAAGATATTCATCGAACGTGATTATGAGAATAATCGCTCTTGGATAAGCTTTCGCCTGCAATATAACGGGAAAAACAATGCAATCACGTCCATGCTCTACGACTCTCTAAATCAAGTCGGAGAAGGACTCCGGCCCCCCAACAAAGCCAACAAATAGAGCAGGACGGACACGAAATCGCCCCGCGTCAATCCAGAATATCGATTATTTTTTTCTTCCCATGAAGGCCCGTAACAATCCGGATAGTTGATTTAGGCAAAGAGAAGAATTCGGAGAGGGCTTCTATCATCGCTTCATTGGCCCGTCCATCACGCGCAGGGGCAGAGACAGAAAGATGATAGGAGCCGTCCGGACGTTTCTCGATCTTTTCCTTTCGGCTGTTCGGTTTGACAACAACATCAATACGCATCCAGCGTCCTTAAAAGCCATCCTCCCTCCGAGACATCGAATGGCCAGGCAAAATCAGGAAACTTCTGGCTTTTTACAAACATGGTGTGACGCCGTGCCCGTTCACAATCTCCTGTTAATAAGGCCGC
>CAZSME010000207.1:0-2697 GCA_964607665.1 uncultured Nitrospirota bacterium
ACCATCGCACCAAGGCCGACCCCCAGGTCAGCCCGCTTCCAAACGCTAACAATAAAACTAACGCCCCCTCTTGAATACGTCCGTCACGCACCGCCTCGTCTAACGCTAATGGAATCGATGCCGCGGAGGTATTTCCACAACGATCCAAATTCAACACGGTCCGACTGATATCAATCCCTAATCGTTCCCCAACCGCCTTGATAATCCGGATATTCGCTTGATGGGGAACCAGATGGGTCACGTCAGAAGGAAGCATCCCATTGGCCTCAAGCGCCTCGCGCGCGACCTCTTCCATCGCGCGGACCGCCGCCTTAAACGTTTCGCTCCCCTTCATCTTAATGGTGTTCAACTGTTCGAGCAACACCTTTTCGGAAGGCGGGTGCGCGGTGCCGCCTCCGGGAATCGCAATTAAGTCCCAAAGGGCGCCATCGGAATGCAGATGGGTGGATAAGATACCTCGCTTCCCGGAAGAAGGGGCTAACAAAACGGCCCCCGCGCCATCGCCAAACAAAACACAGGTGGTGCGATCGGTCCAGTTCACAAAACGGGACATCAGGTCCGCGCCAACAATCAACACCTTTTTGTACGTTCCGGAGCGGATATACTGCTCCCCGACAGAGAGGGCATAGACAAACCCGGAACAGGCCGCGGCCAGATCAAACGCCGCGGCATGTTTAAGCCCCAGCCGATGCAGCACCAAACAAGCCGTTGATGGGAAAAACATATCCTGCGTCGTGGTGGCTACGATGAGTAGATCCACGTCATCCGGAGAAACACCGGCAGCTTCAAGCGCCTTTTCTGCGGCATGCACCGCCAAATCGGATGTCGCCTGATCTTTTGCCGCGATCCGTCGTTCACGCACGCCGGTACGCCCTAAAATCCACTCATTGGAGGTGTCCACACGTTGCGCTAACTCGTGGTTGGTGAGAATAGTTTCGGGAAGATATGATCCGGTGCCGATAATTTTTGCTTTCATTAACTTTTCCGATGATTCGATAAGGACACGTGGTTTTCTTGCTCCAGGGCCTCGCGAATATGCGGGTTGACCCCTTTTTCAACGGCCCCTTTGGCCACACGAATGGCATTCTTAATCGCCTTGGCCGATGACCGGCCGTGACAGATAATGCTCACACCGTTCACCCCTAAAAGGGGCGCGCCGCCATATTCCGCGTAATCAATCTTTTTCTTAAAACGCGAAAAGGCCGGCTTCAAGAGAAGACCGCCTATTTTCCCGAGGGAGGAGGCCATGATCTCGTTTTTTAGAAACGTGACCATCGCATCCGCAAGACCTTCTGAAATTTTTAACGCGATATTTCCAACAAAGCCATCACAGACAATAACATCCGCCTGTCCGGCATAGACCTCTTTCCCCTCCACGTTGCCAATAAAATTGAGTGAGGTCGCTTTCAAGTGTTGCATCGCCTCCTTCGTTAACTCGTTTCCTTTTTCATCTTCCTCGCCGATATTCAAGAGCCCCACTTTTGGCTTCTCGACACCCAGAATATCTTTCGCGTAGATATGGCCCATCAACGCAAAATCAAGCAGATGTTTCGGCTTACAATCAACATTGGCCCCGGCGTCAATCAAAAGGGAAACCCCCTTTAAGGTCGGCAGACAGGTTGCGATGGCGGGTCGTTCGATGCCGGAAAGTGTTCCCAGAATAAAAAGGGAGGCCGCCATGCTGGCGCCGGTATTCCCGGCGCTGATGACCGCGGAGGCCTCGCCTCTTTTCACCAACTCGGTGGCGATCCAAATCGAGGAGTCTCTCTTTTTTCGAACCATCAAGGAGGGGGGTTCGTCCATTTCAACCCGTGTGGGGGCATGAACGATAGAAAGGGAAGAGGGGGTAGGTCCATGCGAGGCGAGCGCCGACTTCACGGCGGCCTCATCCCCGACTAAAACAATTTCAACATGATCTTCCTGACAGGCGCTGATGGCCCCTTCCACAATGGAAAAGGGGGCGTCGTCGCCTCCCATCGCATCCAGGGCAATCTTCATTAACGACGCGCTACCTGGCCGTTGCCTTCACTTCCACGACTTCCCGCCCTTTATAGGTTCCGCAGGAAAGGCAGGCATAGTGCGGCCGCTTTGGCTCATGGCACCGGGGGCAGGCCACCCGCGCCGGGGGGTCGATCTTATAATGCGATCTTCGTTTGCGCGTTCTCGTTTTAGAAATTTTATGTTTTGGATTGGCCATCGGTTCTCCTTCAGGTTAATTTTTATTCTCGATCTACTTTTTCAAACAGGCATGCGGTGCTTTATTTAAGTCCTCGCCACATTGTGGACACAGGCCTTTGCAATCGGGCTGACAAAGCGGCGCCATCGGCACCTCAAGATAAAGCTGGTTTTCAATAATCTCATCAACGTTTAATGTATCCCCCTGATAAAAGTGCAAGTTCAATTCTTCTCCGATCAGACGATGTTCCTGTCCAATCGATGTTTTAATCGCCGGTGTATAGTCCAGATAAAACTCGCTCTGCACCGGATAGTCGAACGATTTCAGGCAGCGGCCGCACTCCAAAAGAAGCTGCGTGGATAACGCGCCACGAATATGGAGATCGCTGGCCCCTACTTTTGTCACCCGGAGTATTCCCGCTACCGGTTTCTCAATCACGAGGTCTTTGCTGTGAAAGGCTATCGGATCTTTGTCAAAAGAAAGCTGCAACCCTTCCGCTGGAATCTCCTGAATCTTCACTT
>CAZSME010000208.1:0-2649 GCA_964607665.1 uncultured Nitrospirota bacterium
ATTTCCGATTTAAATCTTAAGTCATAAATCGCAAATCATGGCCCACCGCGACCAACGGCCGGGACGCCGGCTGCGGGAGCGGTACTTCGCAGGCGGCCGGGCCGCCTTAGACTTTCTCGATAACCAGTTTGTAGCGGTCGTTCGGGGTTTTGGAGAGATCTAAAACCTTGTGCCCTTCGGCCTGAACCGATCGGGGGACATTTTCCTTGGGCGCGCCGTCATCAATAATCACCTCCAGCACCTGACCCGCGTCCATCTCTTCCAACTGCAGTTTGGTTTTCACAAAGTTCATTGGGCAGGCCACGCCAGATAGGTCCAATCGCACATCAATATGCCGTCCCGACTCGGCGGAGGCCGCCGCACCGTTGGACCCGCCAACGTGGGATGGGGGAAGGATGGAGGAGATGAGCGGTTCGGATTTTCTCAGTTTCATGCTGGCATCCATCTGATCATACGCTGCTTTACATTCCAAAAGAAAAAGACCGGCTAATTCGTAGTAGGCGTGCAGATCGGGTACCGCATCAAAATCGATCCAACATCCCAGGCTTTCTGTAAACTGTTCAAACCGTTCCGAAACGATTCCCTGCTCGACTACCTTGTGCTGAAACTCTTTTAAGACCTCTTCATCATGCGGTGAATCGATACCAAACGGAATCAAGAGGGCACGGGCCGCGCGGAGAATGCTGGTCTTTAGGGCATCAACGGCCTGATCCTCCCTGCCCCGGCGGAAGGCCAGCTCGGCATCTTCAAGCGATTGCCCGCTGGTCCGAAGATAGTTTTCAATCAGATCGATCATCGTCCCCGCACATTCGCCGGGACCCAGATCCTCCAGGTCAAAATCCTTGTCCGCATTATAATCATGATACAAATCCGGCGCGGCTTCCGGGGCCGGCAGTCCGGTAAATGGAGTGAGCTGCGTTGCGATCGTATTGGCCCCGTAACGGATGACAAAGTCATTAAATTGCTCTCCCTCCAATCGATGTTCACGAAAGATCTGAACAATTTTCATGATGGCTTGCGAGACATTTTTGGCCGGCAGCTTGATGGTCGGCTTTCCGAGGGCGAACTGATCTGCACGGGCCCCTCCGCCCAGATGGAGCTGATAATGCGGCGTTAATTTTCCGTTCACCTTTTTCGCAACGCCATGAAGGCCGATGCCGGCAATATGATGTTGGGCGCAGGAGTTGGGGCATCCCGAAATCCGAATCCGCAGTCCATTAATATCTTCATATTCGGTAAGGTTTTTTGAAAACGTATCAACGATGGCCGCACCCACTCCCATCGAGGAGGTCAACGCCAACTGGCAGCTATCGGCCCCCGGACAGGCAATGACATCAACAACCTGTTCTGCCCCCGCATCGGCAAGACCGATTTGATGAAGGGCCGCGTAAAGATCGGCAAGCTGTGCGCTCTGTATCCCATGCAGGAAAAAGTTTTGCTGGTGGGTGGTGCGGATATCGGACGGCATGAATCGATCCAGGATATCCGCGAAGCCCCTCATCTGTGCCGCCGTGATATCGCCCAGAATCAATTTAATCTGCACGGAGACCGTCGGACAATCGGGGATAGACAGCACATTGGTTCTGACCCACTTCGCATATTCGCGAGACTCCTCGGAAGGAGTCCATACCATTTGCGCCATCGGAAGATCAGAAAGGTGTTGCCTTCCGTTTGGCGTCGGCAATGGAGGATAGATTTTCCCCGACTCTTTGAAGATTGCGATCTCTTTTGCAACCTCTTGCTTGAACTTCTCCATCCCCCACCGCTCCATGACGAACTTCATCCGGGCCTTGCTTCTCGTCTTGCGATCGCCATTGGCATCGAAGACTTTTAACATCCCTTCACAGGTGGGCAACACCTCGGGCAGAGGGAGGAATTCCGAATAGAGCTTCGCGAGCTTGGGGCTGGAACCGAGTCCGCCGGCCGCGTAGACTTTGAACCCATACTCCACCTCCCCGGGCCGACCGGAGGAAGCGGGACGGCTTTCGGCAATAAAGCCGATGTCGTGAATGGGGGCCAGACCGCATTCGCTTTTGCATCCGGAAAAAGAGATTTTAAATTTTCGAGGCAGGTCCTGATTAATCGGGTTTCGGAGTAGGTGATAGGCCACCTGTTCCGCAATCGGCGTGACATCAAAGAGTTCGGTGGGGCAGGCGCCGGCCCGATGACAGGCGGTGACATTCCGAACGGTATTGCCGCAGGCCTCGCGCGTGGTCAGACCAGACTCGGCTAATCGATAGAGGACCTTTGTAATATCTCGGAGTTTAACAAAGTGGAATTGCATATCCTGGCGGGTTGTAAGGTGGCCTTTTCCCGTTGAATAGATTTCGGCCACATCAGCCAACGCGCGCAGTTTCTCGGAGTTGAGGAGACCGGAAGGGATTTTGACCCGGACCATCTGTACCCCTTTTTGTCGCTGGCCGTAAACCCCCTGCTGCAGACGAAATTTCTTAAACTTCTCCTCGGGAATCTCTTTATTCTCAAGGCGCTCGATCTCTCGGCCAAACGCCTCAATCTCATGGATCACTGTTTCGGAAAGGGGTTTTACCATCGGGTGGCCCTGCCAATCTTTACATTATGCCTGACTGTCGTTAGGATACTCCTGTAAGAGGAATGCCGTCAATTGGGCATACCCAGGCGAGGCCGATC
>CAZSME010000209.1:0-2638 GCA_964607665.1 uncultured Nitrospirota bacterium
CGTGATTTGACAAAGAAGGCAAAGCGGTCTATAAATAAAGAGCATCCGCGTAGAAAAAGGAGCATACAATGAGTCGAATTTTAGCGATACATACGGTTTGTGGCGGACCGGCCACCGACGACGACACGATTTATCCGGGGGACCCCGCGCCGTTTCTTACTGATGAGACGTTTGAACTAACCTGTTTAACCTGCCTCAGTGAGATTTCCGATCGCGCCGAGCTACGGCTCACGGAGTTCAACCCGCAGTAAGACCGTGGAGCCCGCTATCCCTTCATCGGGTCAGGCCATCCGTTTGCGGGGAAGGGTTTTGCGGATTCTGTGGGTTTCGTCCCGCATCTTCATCAGCTATTTCTCGTTATCCCTCCTCCGGCCGTTGCTGTCTCGTGAAACGCACCTGCGCTTTCTCCTGGAACGGCATCACAAAAATGCCGCCCTTTTTCTAAAAACGGCCCTCTCCCTGAAGGGGTTGATGATTAAGGTGGGCCAGTTTATGAGCGCCCGGATCGATCTCTTGCCCCAGGCCTATACCCAAACCCTGGCCGCATTGCAGGACGAAGTGCCGCCCGCCCCTTTCTCCGACATTCGGAAACGGATTATCGAAGAGTTAGGTGAGTCGCCCGAGACCCTTTTCCGTTCGTTTAATCCCGTTCCACTGGCATCGGCATCGTTAGGCCAGGTGCACGAAGCAATACTGAAAACACCAATAGAAGGGGCTTCGACACGGGTGGCGGTGAAGGTGCAATACCCCAACATCGAGGAGATCGTTGAGACCGATCTTCGGGCCATCCGGCTCGTTGTGTGGGGGCTTCATCGGATTTTTGCCCATATCCAATTTGACGTGCTCTATAACGAGTTTTCCAGAATTGTTCGCCGGGAGTTAAATTATGTCACCGAAGGAAAAAGCGCGCAGAAGTTTCACCGGCAGTTCGCGGAGGATGACCGGTTTGTCGTTCCGAAGGTGCTGTGGTCCTACACGACTGAACGGGTTTTAACGCTGGAACGGGTGGACGGGATTAAAATTAACCGGATGGTTGAGATCAAGCAGGCCGGTATTGCGCCCAAGGCCGTTGCACAACTGCTTGTCGAGTCCTATATGAAACAGATTTTGGTTTTCCGGTTTTTTCATGGCGATCCCCACCCGGGAAATCTTTTTATCCAGCCGGCAAAAGGAGGGGGGGGGCTCAAGTTGGTTTTTGTTGATTTTGGCATGATGCAGGAGATTGATGAAAAGACCGATCGCGGGATGCGGAAGATGATTCTTGCCATTATCAATCGGGATGTCCCCGCTATTGCACATGCCTTGATCGACCTTGGATTTATCGCAAAGGGGGGAGGGGCCGGTTATCTGGGCGAAATCGAACAGGTGGTCCAGTTTTTTATGGACCGGTATCGTGATATCTCCCCTCATGCCTTCAAGCGGATCTCGGTTACGGATATCGCGGAAGATCTCTCCAAAATCTTTACGATCTATCCTTCGTTGCAGGTTCCGAATCTGTTTATTTTGGCCGGCCGCGCGGTGGGGATGTTAAACGGGCTCTGCTCGCAGCTTGATCCTGACCTCAATATTATTGAGATGGCCCAGCCGTATGCCCGAAAGTTCGCGTCCAAACAGGGCATGCTGGACGAGATCATCGGCAAAGGGAAAGAGGTTTTCCGTACCCTGTTTGCCCTTCCGGATGCGATCGAATCGTTTTTAGACCTGGCGCACCGTGGTGGCGTAAAAACGCAGATGCACTCGGAAGTGCTGGAAGCGACGTTGCGGAAACTCTATACCCTGGCCCATCGAACGCTGCTGGGCGTTCTCTTATGTGGCGCGATTCTCTACCTTCGTCTGGTTGCCCCCCCGTTGGATTTCAACCGTCTCGAAGTCCTTTTTGTTGGCGCCGTGATGGGATACGCAACAATCGCGCTGCTGATTTCCTTTATAAAAGGAAACAAATGAAACGGGTGAGCCTTACCATTATTTTGATGTTGATGAGTTGTACCGCCCCAAAGGACCGGGAAGTTGAATCGGTTGTTGCGTTGATGAAGCGCTCGTTTCAACATGAAAACTATTTTGTTCGATCGGCCGCGGTAAAGGCGATGGGGGAAATGGGCGATCCGGACTTAACCCCGCTGGTTGTCCCCGGACTGCGCGATGCCAATTCGTTCGTCCGGCTTTTTGCGGTGGAGTCGGTCGCGCAGTTGCACGGGCCGGACACCTTAAAGCTGCTTTTAGCCTCGGGGAACGATCCGGACCCGATGGTGCGGGTGGCCGTCGTTCGGGCCTTCGATGACCTCGCCGGCAAAAATGACAAGGTAGATGGGGTCCCGATTGCAACACTTTTGACCCCATTTACAAAGGACGCGGAGGCGACGGTTCGTCTCTTTGCCATTGCGTCGGAAATTAAACAGGGTCGCCTGGACAGATTGCAGATACTGGTGGACGCGTTGCAATCGGAAGAGGAGATCTATTCTGCCGTGGTCGCGTTAGGAAGGACTCAAAGACCCGAAGCGATCCGTCCGCTTCTCACGGTGACCCAACACCCGGACGAAACGGTTCGGATGATGGCCGCCGAAGCGCTGGGCGAGATGAAGTCCCCCGGCGTGTATGCCCCGCTCCTTGCACTTCTCAAGGATAAGGAGGGAACCGTTCG
>CAZSME010000210.1:0-2633 GCA_964607665.1 uncultured Nitrospirota bacterium
TCTCAAAAACTGCCGAGGGTAACCTCATGGGAGTTCGATTCTCCCCGCGCCCAGCCTCCAGTCCCTTGCGGTTAGACCTTTTGATTTGCGAGGTTTTGTAAATCAGTGATACACTGACATTATCCAAGGGGGAGAAGGATTATGCGTGGAGCAAAGGAAATTATCAAGGAAGTCGAATCCCTGCCGGTGGAAGAGAGGGCTTTTGTCGTTGATTCTCTCCTCCGCACGCTGAACCCACCTGATTCGAATATTGATCGAAAATGGGCTAAAGTGGCGAGGCAACGACTTGAAGCGCTCCGATCAGGACGTGTAACAGCGGTTCCTGGAGATCAGGTGTTTGCAAAGGTGCGGAAGCGTTTTGGTAGATAATGTTCGACTTCCACCCGGAAGCGGAGACCGAGTTCTATGCAGCCATTGATTACTACGAGGCATGCGAAAAAGAACTCGGATATGACTTTGCCATTGAGGTTTACTCTGTCATCCAAAACATCATTGACCATCCCATCGCTTGGCCTGTTATGGAGGCAGACGTCCGCCGCTGTTTGACAAACCGTTTTCCGTATGGTGTTCTCTACAGCATTGAGTCGGACAGGATATTCATCCTGGCCGTGATGCATCTTCACCGGGCCCCGGATTACTGGAAACACAGAGTAAAATGAAGCCGGCATCCGACTTCAAGGTGGCCTGATATACACAAGGAAAAACCGGTGATCCAGTTTAGCGAACAAATTATCATCAATGCGAATCCGGAAAGGATATTTGCGCTCTATGAAGCGGTGGAGCAATGGAGAACTTGGGATCCCGATGTTGTCTCTGCGAGCATTTCCGGGCCTTTTGTTGTGGGCGCGGTTGGGAAATTAAAACCCGTTAAAGGGCCGGAAGCAAAAATCAGCATCGCCTCAGTAGAAAAGAACAGGTCATTTACAGTGGAATCAAAACTTCCCTTCTGTACGATGACCGTTGAACATGAACTTGCTCCTTCTAATGGTGCTCGCAAGTTACGCATCGGGTATCGTTTCATGGCCCTTTGGCTTTTTTCGTTGGCCGGGTCATCGGCAGTCCAATTCGTAAAGCTCTGCCCGGAACGCTGCAGGGCCTAAAGCGTGTCTCGGAATCGGTCAAGCCTGAATAAAGCAGGGATATGGGGCTGTTGAAGAAATATTTAAAAATGCGACAAATCCTTCTTGTGGTTGCGAGCCTCGTTCTGCTCCTTATTATTTTCGAGCCGGCGGCCTTTGCAGCGGGAGCAACTCCGAATGAAAAAATCTTTGTGGAGATTTTCTTGTCCCCGGATCATAAAAACGATTTGGATGCGATCAAGAAGGCGTTTGAAACACATTCGATTCGTCGTGTGAAGGCCCAGTTTTTTACCAAAGGAAATCCTCCCACCAATATTGCCATTGGGAGCGAAATCCCAGCCGATATCGCCCGGTTCGCGATTGATTTGTCGATAAAATACAATCGGGGGATCACCCATCTCCTGCCGCAGTTCCGTTTCTTTCCCAATCAAATTGCAATCGGCACGTCGGCCTTTGATGAACTCGTGCCGGTTGCCATCCGGCCGGAAGACCTAGAGCAATTAAAAGACCCGACCCTGTCCGATACGCAATTCCGCAAGCGTTATCGGGACCTCACCGGCGAAAAACAAAAAGTTGACAAAGACGGTACGCCTCCATGAGAATGGGCCGGTCTCATCTTCTTCTGATTTTTATTTTTCCAGAAAACAACTAAGGAGGATTTTTCGAAATGGCGCTTCATCAAGGGGTTATCCTGTTTTCGATTGTTTCTGCCGGAATCGGCGTGCTCTACGCGGCGTTTCTCTCCCTTTGGGTTAAACGACTCGACTCGGGCACACCGGAGATGCGGAAGATTCAGCAAGCGATCGAAGAAGGGGCGATGGCCTATATGCGTCGTCAGTTTAAGGCCGTTTCATGGGTCGCGATGACCATTTTTGCCCTCCTTTGGATTGCCGGTTCCTGGTCGGATCAATTTGGTTTGCTGACCGCGCTGGGCTTTCTCTTAGGGGGCGTGGCCTCCGCGATTTCGGGATATGTCGGCATGATCGTTTCGGTGAATGCCAATGCGAAGGTTGCCCATGCCGCGCGGCAGGGGCTAGGAGCGGCCCTCAATGTTGCCTTTCGAGGCGGAGCCGTCACCGGACTGTTGTTGATCAGTCTGGGACTGCTGGCGGTCTCCGGCTTCTACGCCGTTGGGGTCTCCATGGTCGGAGAAGAAAAAATCATTCCGGCGCTTCTTTCACTTGGATTAGGCGGCAGCCTGATCTCTCTCTTTGCCCGTGTGGGTGGGGGGATTTATACCAAAGCAGCGGACGTTGGGGCGGACCTGGTTGGAAAGGTGGAGGCCGGTATCCCCGAAGATGATCCACGCAATCCGGCCGTCATTGCGGATAATGTGGGGGATAATGTCGGGGACTGTGCCGGCATGGCGGCCGATCTCTTCGAGACCTATGTTGTCACGACCGTTGCGACGATGGCGTTGGCCCACCTCCTTTATCCCACGTCCCCATCGGCGATGCTCTTTCCTCTGATCCTGGGTGGGGCGGGGATCTTAATGACCATCATCGGCATCTGGTTTGTCCGGGTCAGCCCGGGCGGGGGGATTATGCCCACCCT
>CAZSME010000211.1:0-2571 GCA_964607665.1 uncultured Nitrospirota bacterium
GAAAGGACAATCGGTATTTTTTTAGACGCATTTTTTATCCGCTTTAGCGCTTCGTTGTTGAATCCCGTTGTTCCGATCACCATCGGTTTTTTCTGTATCACCACCTCTTTTAATATCGCCTCTGTTCCTTTAGGAGAAGTAAAGTCAATCAGGACATCGCCTTGCAGCATCCCCTTCTTGATATTGTCACCCATATCAAGGGCCGCGCCCAACGTCAGACCCCGTTCGCAAGAAAGGGCCTCTAAAATCGCCCGGCCCATCCGACCGGCCGCACCACAAACAACAACTTTCATTATCAAATCCCTATGACTGGCGCAATTGTGTTAACACGAGATCGCACCGCCGTGGCCGTCATTCCGGCAATGTTTAAGCCGGAATCCAGAGGTTTTAATATTCTGGATTCCCGATAGAACCATTCGAGAATGACACACAGAGCACTGTACATGACTAAACCAAAAACGCTCTCGTAAGCAATCCCCTAACCCCTTCTATTTCCCTAGAAGGCCATACTGCTTCATTGCCTTCTTCAGTTTTTCAAGATTTCCGGGAGATACCCGACAAAGCGGCAGACGCAGTTCGTCCGAGCATTTCCCCATCAAAGATAACGCGGCTTTTACCGGCCCCGGATTAGTCTCGATAAACATCAGGTCATGAAATAGATAAATCTTTTCGTGCCACTTCCGCGCGGAAGAAAAATCGCCGCGTCGGGCCGCATTTACCAGCTCCGCCATTTCGGAAGGGAGGATATTAGCGGTCACCGAGATCACACCGGCTCCGCCGACCGCCATGGTGGGCAAAACGGTAAAATCGTCTCCGGAGAGAATCGTGAGCCGATCCCCGCACCGTTGTACTAAATCGGAAATCTGTTGTAACGACCCGGTTCCTTCTTTTATTCCGACAATATTGTCAAATTCCATTAAACGGGCAACTGTTTCAGGAAGCATATTGACCCCCGTTCGGCCCGGAATATTGTAAAGAACAATCGGAATATCAACGGCAGTCGCAATCGCCCGGTAATGCTGAAACAATCCCTCCTGTGTCGGCTTATTGTAATACGGGGTGATAATCAGCGCGCCATCCGCACCGGCGGATTTGGCGTGGCGGGTAAAGAAGATCGCCTCTTCGGTGCTGTTGGAGCCGGTGCCCGCAATCACCGGAATCCGCCCCTTCACCTTTCGAACGGCCAGTGCCACCACACGCAGATGCTCCTCATGTGTGAGTGTTGCCGACTCGCCGGTGGTACCACACGGGGTAATCCCGTGCGTCCCCGACCGAATATGAAACTCGATCAGCTCCCCAAACGCCTTCTCGTCAATCCTCCCCTTTTTAAATGGGGTAACAAGGGCAACAATCGATCCATGAAACATTGTAAATCCTCCTCTTCTCTAAGCATTTTTAAAAAAGATAACCCAGCCACATCTTCCCATCTTGCCAATAAATAAATCGCTTCTTTCCCATTTGTTGTTTTTTCATAACAACGCCTCCTCACAAAGCTCCCCTTTGTAGATGATCCGGGCATCTCCCTCCAAAGAGACCTCTTTATAGCCGTCCTTAAAATCAACACCCAGAACGATCCCGCTTCGCGTTTCAAGAGAAACGGGAGAGGCCGCTTTTCCTAATGCTGCGGCAATAACAGCGGCGGCAACCGCGCCGGTGCCGCAAGCCAACGTCTCATCTTCCACGCCGCGTTCGTATGTCCGAATTTTCATTTGATGGCGATCCATCAGGGCAACAAAATTTGCGTTGGTTCCAGAGGGTGCAAACAAAGAATGATATCGCGTTGCTCGACCGACTCTAACAAGGTCTACTTTCTCAACGTCATCTACAAAATAAACGACGTGCGGCACACCCGTATTCACAAAATGACCTTCCCAGACGACTCCATCGATTTCAATTTTAAGATGAAGTCTCAAATCGGTTGGATCGGTCAGTTGCACTTTGACACGGTCTCTCTCCTCTCCGATAACCTCCGCGTGAAGAATCCCGGCCAATGTTTCGATGGTATGTTTTGCCGGCGCGATCTTATTTAAGTAGGCAAATCGCGCGACGCAACGGCTGCCGTTCCCACACATCTCCACTTCACCCCCATCGGCATTGTAATAATGCCAGGCGTAGTTGGCCCGAGGGTAAGACATCGGGTAGGTAGACCTTTCTTCGTCGACGTCGTAGCAGTGCCACCCGTAATCTACCTCTCGAGAGGGATAATCGATTAAGATCACCCCATCGGCCCCCACGGACAGGCCTCGCCGACAGGCCTTTACCACAAACGGTTTTATTTCATCGGCCTTAAGCAACGGCTTCCGATTATCAATCACAATAAAATCGTTCCCGCTGCCACTCATTTTCCAAAAGGGGATTTTGTTCATTTGCTATCCTGCTTCTCCTCTATCAGCACCATTAGGGACACGACTTCTTCATCGGTGATCTTTTCATCGTTCATAATGCTCTGTATCTTCCCGCTCACCTGCATCAACGTGGTGTCATGCACCTGCCGCTCTTCTGCCTGATCATAAAAGTCGTAAACCGTTTTGCGAATCGCCTCGACCTTTTCCAGATTGTACTCCTTAGGAA